>JBBSLN010000453.1:0-2689 GCA_038255205.1 Flavobacteriales bacterium | reverse complement strand
GAAAAGGAAAATGTGGTTCAGATTGATTGACATTGATTCATAAGATCCCGCTAAAAAGCGGGATGAGCGACTCACTCACATTTTCCGAAAAGGAAAATGTGGTTCAAATGATTTTGACATTGATTCATAAGATCCCGCTAAAAAGCGGGATGAGGGACTCACTCACATTTTGTGAAAAGGAAAATGTGGTTCAGATTGATTGACATTGATTCATAAGATCCCGCTAAAAAGCGGGATGAGCGACTCACTCACATTTTCCGAAAAGGAAAATGTGGTTCGCTGCTCACATACTCTGCGTATAATAATTATAATCTTTCAAAATAGTTTCTATAAAGTGGATATCATTTTCATTAACCGCTTTGATATCGGCAACTTCGATTATTTTTTGACGTAATTTAATGAGCGTGGCATAATCTCTCGAAACTTTTGCAGTATTGAAGGTTTCCTTAATGATTCGTGCGTCGTTATCTGATAATTTGATAACGTTTGGATATGTTGGTTGATACGTGTCTTCCAATTCTTCTAGAATGGTATGACTGATATTGACATTATTTTTTAAAGTAATAACTGAAGTTCCTGCCGTCATATCTCCCAAACGTTGATTCTTTGAACTTGTGATAATCGCGACCAATGCCACAACACCAGACATCATATTCAAGTCAACAATCCTAAAAACCCATCGGATGATAAAATCTGCCAAGGACGCTTGATAGCCATCAATCTTCACCACTTTTATTTTTAGAATTCGTTTACCCGGTGTCTGCCCATCGAGAAGGGTTTCAAAAATAAGGGTGTAAAAAACAACAGGAAGATAAAACGTTACATAAATTGCAATCTGTGACCATTGGTCCATATCTTCAACAATCTTGTCAATCTCAAGCAAATTAAATGTAATCTGATAGGTCACAATGATATAGGCAATCTTAATGATCCAATCAATGACATAGGCCAGAATACGCTCGCCAACGCTGGCAGCTGTAAAATTGATATTGACATTTTGAGTGGTATTTATTTGTAATTCGGTCATTTTTACGATTAATGAATTACGAGGTACGATTTACGAATTCCCGAACGCAATTATAAGTATAAAATTTATGGTTATAAATACTGAATTTGATATTATTCCTTTATTTTTGAAATTCTATGAGAGAAGTGGCTTTTATCAAACAAAATAAAGAAAAATGGTTCCATTTTGAACAGGCTATTTTCGGAAAAACTCTCAAAAATCCTGATGAATTGGCGTCTCTTTATATTCATTTGGTAAACGATTTGGCCTACGCTCAAACTTACTATCCCAAAAGTAAAACAATTCTTTATTTAAACGACCTAGCGGCAAAGGCATTTCAGAAAATTTATAAGACCAAACGTGAAGACACGAATCGGTTTGTCCATTTCTGGAAAATCGAAGTCCCCATGATTGTGTATGAGTATCGTCGTTACGTATTATATGCATTTATTATTTTCGGAAGTTTTGTATCCATCGGTGCGTTGTCAGCAGCTTTTGACGATACGTTTGTTCGATTGATTCTTGGCGATAATTACGTGAATATGACCTTGGAAAATATCGAGAAAGGCGACCCTGTGGCTGTTTATAAAAGTGGCAGTAATTGGGGAAGCTTCATTGGTATCACGCTGAACAATTTATATGTGGGAATTCGAACCTTTATTCTCGGCGTTTTTGGCGGTTTGGGAACTGGTCTTGCCTTACTTTATAATGGAATCATGCTCGGTTCTTTCCAATATTTTTTCCACAAGGAAGGTGTGTTTTGGGAAAGTGTTAGAGGCATCTGGATACATGGTGCGATGGAAATTTTTGCCATTGTGATTGAAGGTGCAGCCGGCTTGATTTTGGGCGCAAGTATTCTCTTCCCAAAAACCTATTCGCGAATGACCTCCTTTAAAATGGGGATGAAAGATGGTGTCAAAATATTGATAAGCACCTTCCCTTTCACCTTTGCGGCAGGATTTCTTGAAGGCTATGTCACACGCTATTCAAATGCCATGCCTAACTGGGCGTCGGTTGGGATTATTTTGTTGACCTTGAGCATCATATCCTATTACTATCTCATTTATCCTTTTATTCTAAATAAAAAACTCAAATCGACCTATGCAGCTCTATAAAACACGTGGTTTTGGATAATTTTTTCAAGACACTTTCACATTTATCAAATCAAACGGAAAACACTTTTTCAAGCATTACCTCATCATCAATGGTTTCTTTTTGATTATCATGATGGTGATGATGTACTTTTTCACGAAGTTCTATACGAGTGTCATTTTTGGTGGACTTCTTGGAAATGGTTCCACTGTAATAGATGATTATATGAATGAAAATCTAGGTTTATTCTTTGTACTAGCGATTGTATTTATTGTTGTGGCATTGGTTGCGGGAATTATTTCATTTTCATTTGTTCCTCTGTATCTTAAGTTATATGCCGAGCGAGATGGACAAAATTTCGGCACGTCGGAATTGGTCGATGCCTATAAATCAAATCTTGGCAATATCTTTATTTTTCTTATTTGTGGTTTCCTGCTGGGAATTCCATTGGCAATTATGATGGGTATCGGCATGTTCATTTTAGTGATTACAATTATTGGAATGTTGCTGATTCCAGTTCTCATCGGTGCTTTTAGTCTTTTTTACAACATGACGTTAATGGAATATATCGAACAGAAACGAGGTATTTGG
>JBBSLN010000452.1:0-2706 GCA_038255205.1 Flavobacteriales bacterium | reverse complement strand
ATATAAACTAACTACAGTATCATTAGAACAATGTCCTACAACTATTTGTTTGGAATTCATCATATCTAAAAGTTCCACAATTTCTGTATCTGGCAAATCATCCTTAAAATAACCTCTATACCAAATCAAACTGTTTATGCCATAATATTTTTCGTAGAAATCTGTGGATTTTATTTCTTCCTTACTCTTATCAATTGAATTACGCATTATTGAATTAATTTTTTCCAGTTCAAAGTCTTGATCTTTTAAAAACGCTTTGGAAACACCTCCATGAACAAAAATCTGGTCATTCAACTTCACAATAGTAGATTTAGAGCGCAACCATCTCCCTAAAACCGTATCATTTCCAAACAATTTATCGTAATCAATATTTAAAATTTTTGATGTTTGTTTGTATTTTTCATGAAGATATCTCAAATCCTTATGCAGTACCATATATTCATGGTTTCCTAATAGATAGTGTACTTTCCCACCTACTTTTTCAGCCTGTTTTTCTAAATTAAATATGAGCCAAAGCATCTCCAAAACCTCATCCCCTCTATCAAATACATCGCCAACTATAACAAAGTGACCTTTGCCAAAACTCCAGTTTAGACTTTTGTCAATGATATTATTATTTATAAGGATTTCAATTGCCAAATCATATTGACCATGAATATCGCTCAATGCTGCGATTTTTTGAACACCTTTGAAAACCGATTTTTCTGGTTTGTAAATGGTGTCATATGTTCCGTTGCTAATCTCTTTGGTAATGACGTCTCCATTGATGATTTTGGTTTCTATAATTGCATCTTTTTTTATGGAGACATAAGGGCCATCGTTTATGTTTGATAATTGACTGCCATTAGTTTCAGAATCTTGCGAGAAACTAATCGATATTTTGAAAAAGAGACATAGAACTAATATGAATTTTATTTGCATTTGAATTCTAGAATTAAAGTGATAAAAAATTTAAAAGTACAAAATTCAAACATACTCGATTGAAAAGTGCGTACAAAGTCATGGCTTAATTATAATACATAATAGAACATCTTTAAAAAAATCGTAACGAAATAATTTTAAAGAAAGTAAAGACAAATCATTCACTTCCTTTGTATTTTGAATTCCCTAATTTGCAATTTGAAAATTAGTTTTTGTAACTTCGTAACTTCTATTAAAGTTTAAAATATACTCATGAGTAAATACGACATTATTGTTCTTGGAAGTGGTCCTGGTGGTTACGTCACGGCAATTAGAGCTTCACAATTAGGATTTAAAACTGCAATCATTGAAAAGGAAAGCCTTGGTGGTGTGTGTCTAAATTGGGGTTGTATCCCGACGAAAGCCCTTTTGAAATCTGCCCAAGTATTCGAATATTTAAAACATGCTGAAGATTATGGCCTGTCTGTAAAAGGTGCCGATAAGGATTTTGATGCCGTCGTAAAACGGAGTCGCGATGTCGCAGATGGGATGAGCAAGGGTGTTCAATTCCTCATGAAAAAAAATAAAATTGATGTCATTAATGGGTTCGGGAAATTAAAAACGGGAAAGAAAGTAGATGTCGATGGTACAGAATATAGCGCAGACCATATCATTATCGCTACAGGTGCTCGCTCTCGTGAGTTGCCAAGTCTAAAACAAGACGGTAAAAAAGTGATTGGCTATAGAGATGCTATGACCTTAAAAGAACAGCCCAAGAAAATGATTGTAGTCGGTTCTGGAGCAATTGGAGTCGAATTTGCATATTTCTACAACTCTATGGGCACAGAAGTGACGATTGTAGAATTTTTACCAAATATTGTTCCTGTTGAAGATGAAGATGTTTCCAAGCAATTGGAAAAATCCTTCAAGAAAAGCGGTATCAAAATAATGACTTCATCTGAAGTCACGAAAGTTGATACTTCAGGCAAGGGTGTCAAAGCAACTGTCAAAACATCCAAAGGAGAAGAAACACTTGAAGCTGACATCATTCTTTCGGCTGTGGGCATTAAATCAAATATCGAAAATATCGGTTTGGAAGATGTTGGTATTGCCGTTGATAGAGACAAAATATTGGTAAATGATTATTACCAAACAAACATTCCAGGCTATTACGCGATTGGAGATGTAACTCCTGGTCAAGCGCTTGCGCACGTCGCTTCAGCAGAAGGTATTCTTTGTGTGGAAAAAATAGCTGGTCAACATGTGGAAGCATTGGACTATGGCAATATCCCAGGTTGTACCTATTGTTCTCCTGAAATCGCAAGCGTTGGACTGACCGAGAAACAGGCTAAAGACAAAGGTTTGGACATTAAAGTTGGTAAATTTCCATTCTCTGCTTCAGGTAAAGCCAGTGCTTCTGGAGCAAAAGAAGGGTTCGTAAAAGTGATTTTTGATGCCAAATATGGCGAATGGTTAGGTTGCCACATGATTGGCGCTGGCGTCACCGATATTATTTCTGAAGCTGTTTTAGGTCGAAAATTAGAAACCACAGGACATGAAGTTCTAAAAGCCGTGCATCCACATCCTACGATGAGTGAGGCGGTTATGGAAGCCGTTGCTGATGCTTATGGTGAAGTGATTCATCTTTAGGAAAAAGCCCCGCCTAACCTCCACAAAGGGGATGGCTTATCACTCTAACGCAAACCAAAAAAGCTGTATTTAAATTTTAAATACAGCTTTTTTGATTTATTCATCCGAGCATGAGTTCCTTCTTATCGGGAAGGCTAGGATGGGCTTATAAAACTT
>JBBSLN010000451.1:0-2711 GCA_038255205.1 Flavobacteriales bacterium | reverse complement strand
ACTGTCAGTCTCTTGCATACGCAACGCCAAGTTTTTCTCCAATTCTTTAGTCAGACGGTCTTTTATATGACGAGATGTGACGAATTTTCCATCTTTCCCAAAGAAAGGTGAATCGTTAATCGTAAACAACATACTCATCGTAGGCTCATCAATGGCAATGGTTTTCAAAGCTTCTGGATTTTCGTAATCTGCAACGGTATCTCCAATGTCAAATCCTTCCAATCCAACCAATGCGCAAATATCTCCTGCCTGTACTTCATCCACTTTTTTACGTCCAAGACCTTCAAAAATATGTAATTCCTTGATTTTTGATTTCACGATTCGTCCATCACGTTTTACCAAAGAAATATTCATACCCGTTTTCAATATGCCTCTTTGTAGTCGTCCAATAGCGATACGTCCGGTAAATGAAGAGAAATCCAAAGACGTAATCAACATTTGAGTTGTTCCTTCTTCGATTTTCGGCGCTGGAATGTGTGCCACGACCATATCCAACAATGGCTCGATGTTATCAGTTATATCTTTCCAATCGTCGCTCATCCAGTTTTGCTTCGCCGAACCGTAAACGGTAGGGAAATCCAGCTGCCATTCTTCTGCACCCAATTCAAACATCAAATCAAAAACAGCTTCATGAACCTCTTCTGGCGTACAGTTTTCTTTATCTACTTTATTGATGACAACGCAAGGTTTCAAGCCCAAATCAATCGCTTTTCCTAAAACGAAACGTGTTTGTGGCATTGGGCCTTCAAAAGCATCGACCAACAATAACACACCATCAGCCATGTTCAATACACGCTCAACTTCTCCTCCGAAATCCGCGTGACCAGGCGTATCGATGATATTAATTTTAGTGTCTTTATATACTACAGAAACGTTTTTAGATGTAATTGTGATACCTCTTTCACGTTCCAAATCATTGTTGTCGAGGATTAAATCGCCCGTATTTTCATTATCTCTAAAAAGTTGACAATGATACATGATTTTGTCCACCAAGGTTGTTTTACCGTGGTCAACGTGGGCAATGATTGCAATGTTTTTGATATTAGCCATATGAACGCCTTATTTTAAGCGTGCAAAGGTAGGTTAAATTCCTCTGTAAATACGCAACTTAACACAGAATTATTTAAACCGTATGATTGACCGAAATAGAATTGGATAATTTAATTTAAAATTCTGACCTTCAATATCCTATCTAACAGAAATGGAATTTAGATTTAGTTAATGTTATGTTATTGTGATGTAATTTTTGTAATTTCAGTAAGTAACTTTCGTTCTAATAATTGATTAATAGTAAATAGCCATTCGCCTCAAACAGTTTAACTAATTGGCGATTTACACCTGCCGCCAGGAAGGCAGGTCTTGTAGCATAAAATTTTTTCAGATGGAAATGATTAGCAAATACTCAAAATTCATTCCTTACCTCTACTTTTTAGCGGTCATTATTTATTGGTTTACTGACATTAACAGAAGTGAAGGCATTACAGCCTATCCCATTTTATTATTCGGAATTCCTTTTTTATGGCAATTGATAAAACCAAATGAACAACTTAATTTTTCTTTGGGAATCATCTTCGTTTGTCTTTCATCCTATATGATATTGGCTTATTAATTTGATATGTTGAACATTGTCAACCTTTCTTACCAAACCAAACGTTTTGTGATTTTAGGAGGGTTTTTTGTGATTGGCAATTTTGTCATGGCACTTTGGATGATTCGAAATAGTATTAAAAAAGTGTTTTAAAAATAGACTTAAGACCGCTTCGTTATTACTTTGCTATAAGACGTAAGACTTAAGACTCGATTTGGCTAAAATTAAGATTTATGACTTTGCTCCACGTCGTGACTT
Source organism: Flavobacteriales bacterium (assembly GCA_038255205.1). Taxonomy (GTDB): domain Bacteria; phylum Bacteroidota; class Bacteroidia; order Flavobacteriales; family Flavobacteriaceae; genus JBPOFM01. The sequence goes on along the minus strand of JBBSLN010000451.1, from coordinate 865 downwards.
CTTTGCGCAACTTTGTAATAAAGCTTCCAACTTTAGATATGATTCGATTTTCTATCTTCTACAACCCACTTAATTTTCCGTAACTTTGCATTCTTAAAATTTGAATAAAAATGACTCTTAACGACGTTCCAAAACTGAAACATACCGATTCCGATAATTTCTTTCTTTTATGCGGTCCTTGCGCTATCGAAGGTGAAGAGATGGCGCTGCGCATTGCGGAAAAAGTAGTGAGTATTACAGATAAGCTTCAAATTCCTTACGTTTTTAAAGGCAGCTTTAAAAAAGCGAATAGAAGTCGTATAGATAGTTTTACTGGCATTGGCGATGAGAAAGCCTTGAAAATTCTTTATAAAGTTTCTAAAACATTTGATATTCCAACCGTTACTGATATTCACGAAATTTCGGATGCCACAATGGCTGCAGAATATGTAGATGTGTTGCAGATTCCGGCATTTTTGGTCAGGCAGACAGATTTAGTTGTGGCGGCTGCAGAAACTGGAAAAGTGGTCAATCTGAAAAAAGGACAGTTCATGAGTCCTGAAGCAATGAAACATGCCGTTCAAAAAGTGAAAGATGCTGGAAACCACAAGGCTTGGATTACAGATAGAGGGACGATGTTTGGCTATCAAGACATGATCGTGGATTTTAGAGGCATTCCGACAATGCGCCAATATGCGCCAACGGTTCTTGATGTGACGCACTCTTTACAACAACCGAATCAAAGTTCGGGCGTGACGGGAGGACGACCAGACATGATTGAAACGATAGCCAGAGCTGGGGTGGTTAACAATGTAGATGGTTTATTTATCGAGACTCATTTTGACCCATCAAATGCTAAAAGCGATGGTGCCAATATGTTGCATTT
>JBBSLN010000450.1:0-2716 GCA_038255205.1 Flavobacteriales bacterium | reverse complement strand
GCAGCCATGCTATTGATTTCAACGATTTACTATTTCACTTCTACCACTATTCATCCTTGGTATTTGGCAACACTTGTTGTCTTATCTATATTTACCAATTACAAATTTCCATTGGTATGGTCATTTATGATAGTCTTGAGTTATTATACTTATGCCAATTCAGACTACTCCGAAAACCTTTGGATAGTAGGCTTGGAGTATATTGTAGTGTATGCGGTGTTTATATGGGAAGTCTTTATCAAAAAATCTAGCTCTCAAAAACAGCTTTTGAATCCACAAAACACTTAAATTCCACTGTATAATCGTTGGGGTCTTTTACAAAGAAGGAATTATGCTCGCCTACTTTACTTTCCAAAAATTTGACTTCTGATGTAATCTGATGTTTTTTGGATTTCAAACGTTCCAAAACGGAATGCCATTCTTCTCTTTCGAGGATAATCCCAAAGTGAAAGGATGGCAAAATGTCCCCGTTAAAACTATAGCTTTTACACTCAAACTTAAATGGTCCACATTCTGTAAATGTAATCTGATTGTTATACAGATTGATATCAGCCCATTTAACAGCGGAACGACCGATAGTCGCTCCAAGTATATCAACATAGAAATTTCTCGTTTTATTGACGTTTACACATGGAAGTGCAAGATGAAATTGAGCTGCCATAAGATGTTAGTTTTCATCTGACTTTATTATTTATTTTCAACGGTCAGATGCAGTTGGCCATTTAAAAAATATCGCTTTATAAAAAATTCATTTAAAGGCTCGTGTGATAAAGTTAGTGAATTTTTAAACGCCAAAACATCTTGTGATAGAATTTTTAAATTCGGAAGATTACCCACAAAATCTATTTTGTCAAACTGGAACACTGATGACTCTGCTTTTTTATGATTAAAAGGATTCTATTATCCACTCAAAATGTATTGTAGGAACTCTTTAGTACAAATCTGCACAGATCAGCTTAATCTGTGTCATCAGCGTTCTTTTGGCTTGTGATTAGAAGTAAAATAAAAGATAAAAAAAGCCGCCAAATTTGGGCGACTTTATATTATGACAATGAACAAAAGCAATATTTCTGTTCACATTGTAAATTTAAATAAGGAATCAATCAACATCCATGTCTTCTTCTCCCATTTCGGGGTCTTCTTCACCCATTTCAGGATCTTGTACTGCTTCTGGGTCGTCGTCGTCAAAATCTTCGTAATCATCCTCATCATAATTCTCCATGGTGACCTGAAGTTTCGTGCTCACTTTTACCAAATATTTGGTATCGTTGGTAGTTACTTCAACGGCTTCCACGATTTCATTATTGGCATTCTTGAAAGTAATGATGTTCTCATCATCATAACCATCAGGATATTTTTCCACCAATAATGATAGGATTTCTGGTGTTAATTTTTTGAAATCAACAATAACACGTTTAAGGTTGTCTCTTTTGTTACTCATAATTACATGTCTAATAGGTAGGCAAAAATAAGTGGCGCAACGATAGTGGCATCACTTTCTATTATAAATTTTGGGGTGTCTATATCTAATTTCCCCCAGGTTATTTTCTCATTTGGAACTGCTCCCGAATAGGATCCATAACTGGTGGTCGAATCACTGATTTGGCAAAAATAACTCCAGAATGGTGTATCTGTACGCTCCATATCTTGGTATAACATTGGCACCACACAAATTGGAAAATCGCCTGCGATACCACCTCCAATCTGGAAGAAACCAATACCGTTTTTAGAATTATCCGTGTACCAATCTGCCAAGAATGTCATGTATTCAATTCCTGATTTCATAGTACTTGCTTTCAACTCTCCTTTAAGAACGTAGCTTGCAAAGATATTACCCATCGTACTATCTTCCCACCCTGGTACAATTATAGGCAAATTTTTCTCTGCTGCTGCATACATCCAAGAATTTTTTATGTCGATTTCGTAGTATTCTTCAAGAACACCGCTCAACAACATTTTATACATAAATTCATGTGGGAAAAAGCGTTCACCTTTGAGTTCGGCATCTTTCCAAATTTTATGAATGTGTTTTTGCAAACGTCTAAAAGCTTCCTCTTCTGGAATACAAGTGTCAGTAACACGATTCAATCCTTTTTCCAATAAATCCCACTCGTCCTGTGGTGTCAAATCACGATAGTTTGGCACGCGTTTGTAATGTGAATGAGCCACCAAGTTCATGATGTCTTCCTCAAGATTTGCGCCAGTACAAGAAATAATTTGGACTTTATCTTGACGAATGACTTCCGCAAAAATTTTACCAATTTCGGCGGTACTCATTGCTCCCGCCAGTGACACAAGCATCTTTGACCCTTTTTCTAATTGTGCCTCATAACCTTTAGCAGCATCTACAAGTGCTGCGGCATTGAAATGAAGATAGTATTTTTCAATAAAATTTGTAATTGCTCCTTTAGTCTTCGTCATCATCGTCGAATTTTGATTGTTTGCTTGCAGATGAACCCGCTTCCTTAAAGTTACTTTCGTAACCATCTTCCACATTATCCTCCGCAAATTTATAGCTTAACATTTTGTAATATAATTTGGCAGCCAAGAAATCCGAAGATTTTTCTGCTGGGTCTGGACATAATTCAACAATGTCAAAACCGACCACATTTTTGTCTTCAAATACTTTTCTTAAAAAATCCAATGTCTCATACCAAAACAAACCACCTGGCTCTGGTGTTCCTGTTGATGGCATAATTGATGGATCGAATGCATC
>JBBSLN010000449.1:0-2717 GCA_038255205.1 Flavobacteriales bacterium | reverse complement strand
GTATTCCTTTTTTTGTGTCTAGATTATTTCTCAATGAGTTAAAATCTAAATTCACCACTACCTAAATTAGCTTAAAATCAAACTTATTAACTCATGCGTAATTTGAAAAACATTGCAATCATCGGTAGCGGTCCGACTGCAATTTACCTTCTGAAAAATATCTATAATCACATTGACATATTAAAACAACATATAAGTAGAATAACCATCTTCGAAAAAGAGAGAATATCAGGTATGGGGATGCCGTACAATCCAGAAATGACAGATATACATAATCTAGCTAATATTTCTTCGGAGGAAATTCCATTATTACTAGAAACTTTTGCAGATTGGCTTCGAGCTCAATCGGAAAATGAACTAACTAAACTCAATATCATACGGCAATCCATAAATGAGAAAGACGTATATAGCCGTGTAGCTTTAGGTGACTATTTCCATAATCAATTTGAGCAACTTTTAGAACTACTAAAAATACAAGGTATCACCGTAACACAATTCTGCGAAAGCGAGGTTTTGGATATTGAGGAAACGTCTAAAAATCAACTACAAGTTAAAGATAGCAAACAACTTGATGAGTTATTTTCTTCGGTTGTCATTGCTACGGGTCATGGTTTTAGAGATAAAGACAGACCTAAAGAAGGATATTATGCGACACCTTGGCCAATTCATAAACTATTACCTAAAAAGGATGAAATCTATAACTTTCCCATAGGAATACTCGGTGCATCCTTAAGTGCTTTCGATGTAGTTACCTCTTTATCACATCGCCATGGAAAATTCATTACATCCGGAAACAAACAGAAATTTACAAAATTCAACGGTGTTTCAGATTTTAAAATCGTTCTGCACGCTGCTCAAGGCTGGTTGCCACATCTTCAATACGAACAACAAGAACCCATAAGGGAAATTTATCGTCATTTTAATCGTCAAGAAATTTTAGCTTTGAGAGATGCCAAAGGTTTTCTTCATATCGAAGACTATTTTGACCAATTATGTAGAAAGGCGCTCATAAATGCTTTCACTAAAGATAAGATGACGAATGTTGCCGAAGAGTTGCAAAATATCAATTTTAGCTTTAAGGATTTTATAAAAACAATGTCTGAAAGACATGAATATACAAATTCTTTTGAAGGAATGAAATCAGAGATGGTAAAAGCTCGTCATTCGGTCGAAAACAATATCCCAATCCACTGGATGGAAACTTTGGATGACCTTATGTACAGCCTAAATTACCACGCAGAACTGATGCCAGCTGAAGACCACCAATTTTTTCATAAGGAAATTATGGCATTTTTAATGAATGTTATCGCCGCTCTACCATTACAATCTGCAGAAATCCTTTTGGCTTTATATGATGCGAAATGTATTGAGTTAAAAGAAGGCTATGTAACAATTGAAAGAAGCGATCCCAAGTCAGGAAAAACCAAAATAACATTAAAGTCGAAAAATGGTAAAGAAAAGAAATATGAGTATCAACTTTTTGTCAATTGCGGAGGTCAGGAAAAAATGGAATTTGAAGATTTTCCGTTTCCAACTTTGGTAAAGCAGGGAATAGTTCGAGAAGCGGAGGCAAAGTTTTCAACTCCAATTGCAATAGAAAAAGGCAAACCGGAGGATAAGGAAAGCAACAAGAATCTAAATGAAACAGAGCTGAAGCTATCAGGTATTGATGTTGATGCAAGTTACCGTACCATTAACGAACATGGCCAACCCAACAACTATTTATATGACATTAATTTTACACATACGACCGGGTTGCGTCCATATTCTTATGGCCTGCAAGCGTGTAACGCTACAAGCAAAATTCTGGTAGAGTCATGGCTAACAGTAAGTTCTCAAACAAATAATAAATCCAATAATATTTTAGAAATAACGAAAATTTATGAGGCCAAAGAAGACTTATAATATTAAAACCACGATGGAAATCATCAAACCTATAAATAGCATGAAAAATAAACGATTTTGATTATAGGCATGAGCTCTGGGCTTTGTAAAGAAACGGTAATCGGATAGGTAAAATCTGGTCACAAAGTCATTAGAGCACTACACACTTGGGAACAGATGTCACATTGCATAGAGAGTTTAAAAAAACAGATTTTAATAAGAACATTGAGTTGATAACATTATATTCTAGATGCTATTCCTTGATATTTACTTTCGGCAAAGTCATACCAGTATTAAAATTTGAGGTAACTACTTGGAATTATCCATGAATTGAAAAAGAATAAAATTATAACAGCTTAAATAAAGCCATTAGTAGCCATTGTATACAATAGTATTTGTAAACATATGCTCGGTCTTTGAATGTCTGTAAAATCCTTTTGTACTTTCCTATTGAGATTTGTAGTTTTTATGGTCCGTGCTTTAACAATCAATGGTTCATTCACAAATCCTTTGATGGTTAGTTGGATTTCTTGAAGTCAATAAGTCGCTCATAAACTTTTTCAAGTCCTTTAACAATCTAATCTTTCAATTCAATTTGTTTATCCTTTTGTGTTATATGCTTTTTTCAATTGTTTAAATTTATCAGAATCAATTATTTTTAAATTATCAGTACTCATTTTGTAAGTGAATAATTCTTGTTGGCCAAAGGAATTGTCAAAAATCAATGCTCCATCAATAATGGGAAGATAAATGTCAAATAGATTAATGTTGTTTCAATTGTTAATAAATTGGTCGCGTAACCAAGTAGCTGCAATAGGAATTAAAAATGCCTG
>JBBSLN010000448.1:0-2718 GCA_038255205.1 Flavobacteriales bacterium | reverse complement strand
AGAAATGTTTTTAGTTACCTAAAAGAAAAAAATGTAGCTTGTATCGTGGCAACTCATGATAGTGAAGATGTGTTGGGTTATGCCGATAAAATGATTGTGCTGCACGGTTCCAAAATCATAGCAAACAGCACACCACAAGAACTTTATAAAAATCCTGGAACACCTTTGATTGCCTCGTTTTTTGGTGAATTTAACACTATAAATGATGCTATTCTTTATTCCCATCAACTCAAAGTGGTCGAACATTCTGGTATGGAAGTACTAATTAAGAAATCTTATTTTAAAGGTTCTTACTTTCTAATTCAGGCTGATTTTGATGGCAAACCCCTATTTTTCGAACATGATGAAACGCTTCCAAAAGGACGATCTGTTTATTTAGAAATAACTAACAGGAGATAGCAAATCCTCCATATTGACCATGATGTGTCAAAGTAAGCGCGTTATTTTGTGCTTCCTGATTGATAAGAAAATGTGGAATACCAAAATTGTCTTTTTGAATTGAAATGGCTGTTTTTGAAATTGATTTCACTTTCGCGAAAGCTTCTATTGCCTTCTCTCTCAAGTGTTGTGATTTATATTCTTTTGAAGTTCCATTTGAAACAATATAATCTGAAATGCGGAATGTTGTGTCTTGACTACATGCAGTGGTATAGATAAAATTCGAATCGTATTTAGTCTTCGTATTAACTTTGTTGCCTATAAAAGAAACAATTCCAGTCGTTGAAGAGATGATTTTACAATGAAAATATTTCGGATTAAACCTTGATGATTCCGTTTCTCGTGCATAAATTTTATAGGCACTCTCCTTCATACTCCACAAACGCCAGATATTTTGAAACCGCATTCCATCCGAAAGGATGAAATCTGTTTCTTCCTTAGAAAAAAGCTTGTCCAAAAAACGCTGTTCCTGCCATCGGGAATTGATTCCGGCAATGTTCAAATCGATGATGTCATTGCCAATCACGAAGCGCTGATTTTAGAAGTTATTATCTCCATGGCAGCTTTTACAGAAAGCATTTTTTCCATTTCATCATTTTCAATTCTAATGTCAAATTCATCTTCCACATCCAAAATCACATCCACCAAGTTGGCGGAATTTATTTTTAAATCACTTACAAAAGTCGTGTCTTCAGATAAATCCTTAAACGCTTCTTCGTCCTGAATATATGGTTGGACAATTATTTTTAATTTGGCAATTAATTCTTCTTTTTTCATAGTAATGTTGGATTCTCGACTCCTTTCGAACTGACAGTTCAAAAATAATCACATATATCGCTTAAAGATAACACAAGCATTGACATCTCCGAAACCAAAACTCGCTTTTGCAGCGATTTCAAGTTTCTTTTTTTGCATCGTTCTAGGGATTGCTTCTTCACTAATAAGATCTAAAATTTCTGGGTGAATATCGTCGCAGTTAATATTCGGAAACACAAATTGCTCTTTCAATTGCAATACTGTGGCCACACTTTCGATACTTCCAGCGGCTGAAAGACAATGTCCTACCATGGATTTTAAAGAATTGATAAGTGGAAAATCACTTCCTGACCGACCTAGAGCTTTCGACCAATTTTCGATTTCCAAGCTATCTTTAGAAGTTGCTGTCAAATGACCATTAATAGTATCGATATCTTTAGCTTCTATTCCGGCATTTTCGATTGCTTCGGTAATGCAACGTTGCACTGCTTCGGGGTTTGGAGCGGTTAATGTACCACCATCACGCTGACCACCAGAATTGACATGACCTCCCAAAACTTCCGCGTAAATGGTCGCATTACGTGTAAGTGCGCTGTCCAAAGACTCCAAAACCATTACTCCTGCACCACTTCCTGGTACAAATCCACTAGCTGATGCGCTCATAGGTCGAGAGCCTTGTTGGGGTGATTCATTATGTTTATAAGTCATCACTTTCATCGCGTCAAATCCTCCCCAAATATAGAGTCCGTCGTCACTACAACTGCCCACCAACATGCGTTTTGCTTTTCCCGACTGAATGCGTTCATAACCCAATAAAATAGCTTCAGTTCCAGTTGTACACGCGGAGGAATTGGTCGTAACTTGATTTCCCAGACCTAATATGCCACCTAAATACGCACTGATGCCGCTTGCCATAGTTTGAAGAACGACCGTACTTCCCAATCGCCTCACTTCACCTTCGTCCAGTTTATAAATAGCTTCCCTGAATTTTTCGACACCAGAAGTTCCCGTTCCGAAAATTGTGCCGCTATCGTAATCCAAATTAGAATTAGCATCCACTTCAAATCCTGCATCTTTCCAAGCATCTATCCCAGCCATACAACCATAAAGAATTCCTGAACTATTGAATCCGCGTAACTGTAAAGGCGTTAAATATTCGAGTTTTTTTTCTTCTGAAATAGTCGGGATGCCACCAATACAGCAGGAAAAATTGGCGTCTTTCATATTCTGATGAAACGTAATTCCCGACCTTCCTGATTTAAGCGCATTTGTAAATGCTTCAAGACCAAAACCATTTGGCGAAACGACTCCCATTCCTGTAATGACGACTCTATTCATATTTATTTACCACGAAAGTGGGAATCTCATTATTAAAAGTTAGTATTTTACTTTATACATACTTTTTTCTTAAATATCACCAATTTTTCTCGTTGTAGAGATTCCTGCCTATGCCGGAATTTGTATCATTCCTGAAATAGTTCCCCTACAGACCAATTCGTTCTTTTCATTAAATAACTTCACGGT
>JBBSLN010000447.1:0-2722 GCA_038255205.1 Flavobacteriales bacterium | reverse complement strand
AATGAATGCAAAAGCAGGCGATTTGATGCTAATAATGGCTGGAGAAACAAACAAGGTGCGTCCACAGTTAAGTGCACTACGTATGGAATTGGCAACTCGACTTGGATTGCGTAATCCAAAAGAATTTGCGCCACTTTGGGTCATGGATTTCCCATTGTTAGAATGGGATGAAGACACAAAACGCTACCATGCGATGCACCATCCATTTACATCTCCTAAACCTGGTCAATTGGAATTATTGAAAACCAATCCAGGCGATGTGAAAGCAAATGCTTATGATTTGGTATTGAATGGAAATGAAATTGGTGGTGGCTCCATTCGTATTCACGATAAAAAGACACAAGCCTTGATGTTTGATTATTTAGGGTTTACACCTGAAGAAGCAAAATCACAATTCGGTTTCTTAATGGACGCATTCCAGTATGGCGCACCTCCACATGGTGGATTGGCTTTTGGATTGGATAGACTCGTTGCTATTCTTGGCGGACAGGAAACCATTCGTGATTTTATTGCCTTCCCGAAAAACAATTCAGGTCGTGACGTCATGATTGATGCGCCTGCGCCAATTGACGATAAACAACTTGAAGAATTAAGTTTAAAACTAAACCTTAAATCATAAAAGATAAAATCCTGCATGCAAGCAGGATTTTTTAGTAGTTTTAAAATATGGCATTACGACCAATCATTAAGCGATTTCATATTTGGAGATACAAAAACATCTCTATAAAAAACTTTATTTACGTTTTAAGTGTTTTAGTGGGCCTTCTTGCTGGTTTGGCTGCCGTAACTTTAAAGAATATTACGTTTGCAATTCAAAGCGCTCTGGAGCATGGCATCATATTTTCACAAAATCAACTCTATTTTATCCTACCAGTTTTAGGATTATTACTCGTTTATCTTGTAAACAAGTATATTTTCAAGAAAAAGATTGAAATTAGCACACCATCCTATATAAAAAGGGCTATTCCTTCAGTGTTATACTCTTTGTTAAGACAAAAAGGATTTATTCATTATAAATTTATTTATTACCCTTTGATTGCGGCACCATTGACAGTTGGTTTTGGTGGTTCTGTGGGATTATTGGGACCAGCCATTTCGTCTGGTTCGGCAATCAGTTCTAATTTGAGTCGATTGTTACACATTGACCGTAAAACAAGAACCTTATTGATTGCTTGTGCCTCCGCAGGCGCCATGGCATCGATGTTCAAATCACCTATCGCGGCCATTGTATTTGCAGTTGAAGTGTTCAGTTTAGATTTGACGTTTGCCTCACTCTTACCGTTGTTGATTGCATCAATTTCGTCAGTATTGACCTCTTATTTCTTTTTAGGGGACGACTTGTTGTTCAATTTTAATGTTACGGATAAGTTCACAATCAATGATACCATTTTTTATATCATTTTAGGAATTGGTACCGGCATCGCCTCCTTGTACTTTACCAAAATATATTTTGCGATTTATAAATTTTTTGAGCGTTTTAAAACACGATTTTTAAAACTCGTAGTTGGTGGTTTTGCAATCGGTGTTATGTTATATGCCATTCCTCCGCTCTATGGTGAGGGTTTAAGTTTTACAAAAGATTTATTCAATGGCAATTACCTACATGCGCTCGGTTCAAATCCATTCGAAAAATATTTGGGTAATATTTGGGTAGTCATTGCATTACTGATAGGATTTACTGTTTTTAAGGTTATCGCAATGACAACGACATTTGCGGCCGGAGGTGTGGGCGGGATTGTTGTCCCTACGATGGTAATGGGTAGTGCTCTTGGGAATGTGGTCGCTAAAATAATCAACAATCTAGGTTTAGGGTTTCAAGTTTCAGAAGCTAATTTCACGCTTGTCGGTATGGCTGGTTTAATTGCTGGAGTTATTCATGCGCCTTTGACAGCCATATTTTTAATTGCCGAAATAACGGGCGGATATATCTTGTTTCTTCCTTTAATGATTACTGTAGCTATATCCTACATGATTACAAAAAATTATATGCCACACACGATTTATACGAGAGAACTTGCCGAACGCGGCGATTTAATAACGCATGACAGAGACCACAATGTTTTGACATTTATGAAGCTTGATAGCGTGGTGGAACAGGACTTCGTAAAATTAAAGCCAGAGATGACGATGGGCGAAATGCTTCATAACGGAGTTGCAAAATCTCAAAGAAATTTATTTCCCGTTACCAATTCCAAAGATGAATTCCTCGGTATCATTTTATTGGATGATATTAGAGAATTTATGTTTGATCAAGCTTTGTATGATTCAACAAACGTGGAACTCTACATGCATAACCCTCCAGATGTTATTGTGTTTGAAAATGATTCAATGCAAATTGTGATGGATAAATTTCAACGAACCGGAGCATGGAACCTTCCAGTAATTAAAGAGGGGAAATATTACGGATTTGTTTCCAAATCGAAATTGTTGACAGCTTATAGACGACATTTAATTAGCTTTACAAAATAGTCATGAAATATCTAATAGGAATTTTAACAATAATTGTATTCGGATGTATAGCTTGTGGATTTATTTGGGATACTGAATATTCCCAAAAGCTAATCGGATTCGGAGTTCTTGGATTATTCTTCGTTGTGTTTCCCTTATTTTCATACTACAGATGGAAAGACAAAAAAGTAGAAGATTATATGCTCACAAAAGAAAATTTACAAAAGATGCGTGAGCGAGAAGGTGATAAACGACGTTAATTCAAATTGCGTTT
>JBBSLN010000446.1:0-2724 GCA_038255205.1 Flavobacteriales bacterium | reverse complement strand
TATCAATATCTTCAGAAAAACGCTCAATGATTTTGAAGCATTTGGAAAGGGATGTTCCACCTTTAAAAACAGCGATGTCCTTGGAATTGGGATCAGTAAAAATCTTTTTGAGGGCAAAAGTTACCCAATAATCCTTTTCAACATAGATTTCGGCAATTCCAAAGTGCTGAGCAGTTGCGACGATTGCCCCTTCAAAGGCGTCTTTATAATTATGTAATTTCATTAGGCAATGTTCCAGTTTGAGATAGTAGGCAATGTTTTTTCGGATATTCCAAATTCATAACTGCTCAAATAATTAATTGTTTCTTTAAGTGATTCACTTAATTCGTTAAGAGAAAGGATTTCAAGAAGTGCTCCCAATAAAGCCCTAACTTTTGGTGGGTATGCTTTTGCGAAATTGGTCAACTTGCCTTTATCTTCAGCCGAAAGATTTTCAATCTGTTTCCTCAGAAAATTGACAGCTCTCTTTTTGTTCATATCTGGAATGTTCTTAAAATCTTTCATTACGTCCAATAGTTGCAATAAAGGCACATTCTTTCTTGTAACAGGCACGTAACTCTTGGCAGGTTTTATAATAAGGTTTCCTATTTTCGTCTTTATCTCTTTATCCCTGCTTGCCAATCTTACAACTTTAGAAACTTGGGTGGTCAATCCAAGTTGATTGTATAATCGAACACCGGTTATGTATGCAATTTGTTTATTGTTCTCAAAGAGATAATTTTTGAGCAATTCGTCCTCTCTTGGTTTTAGTTCTCCAAAAGCGGTTTGTTTTGGTTTATAATACATCCCATTTTTATACCTTTTGATTACGCCATTGGAAACCATACGGCTTAAAGCCTTTGCAGCAGCGGAAAATTCACTTTGGGTAATAGACAAGGTATCGTATGTAAATACTTCTCCAGTATCTATACGAGCGACTTTGGCCTTTATTGATGTTGCTATATTCATAGTTATAATAGCACAAAGATACTCATTAGAATAATATTTGTCAAGTTTTTTCCAGTTTTTACTTGACTGAAATGTGTAGTAATATTTTAGTATTTGATTTAGTATAGTGTACGCTATTTAAAAATAAACCTCGCCTCCTCATAAATCTTTTCTACTAATAAAAGCGTCTGCCATTGCCCTAGATGTGGTATTGGTTTCCAGAAATTGAATAAGGCTATTTGTATCTAGATATTGATATATAGCGATTAAATGAGGAAGGGTAAAGAATTGGGGATACGTAATTTTCAGTTTCCAAATTAATCCACCAATCAACCCTTCCGCAGCATCATTGAAAAACTTGGTTGTACCTGTGGATCGAGATTCCCTTTGCTCCAATAGGTTTTCTATTAGCACCCTTGACACCTCATTTACGCTTTCCTCGTTCTCTAAATAGCGTGGAGCAATAGGATTTACTCTATGAATGATTTTATCAAAGGAAATAACCTTAAAAGGGATTTCACCATCCCTGAAAAATGGATACGCCATCTCTGTCAGTTCAAAATCTTTGTAATCGTGGATGATTCCACAAAAACCTTCTTTCCGGAAGTGTTTCAGAAATCCGTACACAACACTTTCAGTCTTTCCGCTTCCAGCAGAACCAATAACCGATGCACCACTTTTGATGTTTTCTAGTTTAAAATTTCCTTGGGTTGTAGGAAAGTTAACCCGATATTTTATGTCCCCTTTTTTGGGCCTATCAGTTTTATGCAAAAACACATACATCACTACATTAATGAATGTCAAAGGGCAAACCAAATAAAGTGCTAATAATAACAATGATGTTTCTTCATTTAAATAAAACACAAGAGCACCAAGCATTAGAAAATTGACAAGGAAGGCATATCTGATTACCCGATACATTCCATAAAAAACAGTACTGGCAAAACCGATTATTAGAAATACTGTTAAGAGATTGTTCAACTGCATAATTTTAAATTAGATTCCAATGGAACTTGATTTTATTGCCACTTCCACACCACGTCGAAGCCCTTTGAATATTTTCATTGCCAACTGAGCCTGTTTAACAGGAATACTGGGCATTATTGGAATGCCGGCTTTGCCCATTATTTTAAACGCCAATGCTTTCTCATTGGTGGGGAGTTTCATCAGGGAAGCAAAATAGATTTTTGGGTTTTTGATAAAATCTTTCCGAGCCTTATAAGTTTCGGCAAAGTTTCTTTGATAGTCAAAAGTCTTATCGAAAGTCTTCTCAGCTTTCTCAAAAAATCCATCCCGATCAAAACCGCGCTTTACCGTCTTTCCATTTAATTTGACATCCGAAGCTTTGTATTTACTTCCTGGGGAGAGGCTGAATTTATTAGAAGCATCTTTTCGACTCATAATAATATGGATATGACTTTGGCTGCCCTCCTTCTGCATTCCCTGTACGATGCGTTTTCCATTCTGCTGATGGGGTGCTGCCTTTTCCAATTTTGTGATTTCCCGTTCCATCGTTTTGATATCTCCTGAAAGTTCACCCCGCTCCACCTTTCTGATATCGGTTTTCAACTGAAGTATTTTTGTGGCAAATGGCTGATTTTCCTGTACCTGTTTGTCCGTTCCTTTAAAAGTACGTTGATGCTCAATTTTCGCGTAATACTTTATGTCATCAATATTGACTGGTCGTCCCTTGATTTCTCGGTTAAAACTAGACACATAATCCTTCATCAGTTCACGGGTATATTTTTTTAGATCCTCGCTGTGGTTCTGCAACCGGTTCAATTCATATTTTGAAGG
>JBBSLN010000445.1:0-2733 GCA_038255205.1 Flavobacteriales bacterium | reverse complement strand
TTCTTTATCAAGATTTATGAATGGTAAATTTGAAGGTTTACTTCCAGTAGCAATAATGATGTTTTTTGCTTCGATTTCTTCATTCTTTTCGCCTTCGATGTTGATATGTGTGGCATCCTTAAAACTTCCAACACCAACATAAACATCAATTTTATTTTTTTTCATCAAAAAATCAATGCCGCCAGTTGTTGTATCCACAACCGATTGTTTTCTGGCAATCATTTGCTTTAAATTCACTTTGATTTCTCCAGGAATATCAATACCATGTTCTTCAAAATGCTTAACGGCATCTTCATAATGGTGTGACGAATCCAAAAGCGCTTTACTTGGAATACAACCAACGTTTAGACAAGTGCCTCCCAAGGTTGCATATTTTTCGATAATTGCAGTTTTCATTCCCAATTGTGAGCAACGGATAGCTGCTACATATCCTCCAGGACCAGAGCCGATAATGGCTACATCGTATGAATTCATAAGATTTTGTTTTGTAGTTTATTAAAATCGAACACAAAAGTACGATTTTGATTTTTGTATTTCGGCAAGCTCAATGTAAAATTTACGGTTTACGAGGTACGATTTTTTGAATCTAGGAAGACTAAAAACAATTCACCAAATAGGATTTCTCCTTTAATTCAAATAAAAACTTAAGGATATCTGGAAAACGCCGTTTTTAAGTTTTTCCCCAAATTCATAATCGTTGATGTCGCGAAGACCAAAATAGTAGCGAGCATTGATTCCGATTACGGATTTGGATTTCAAACCCAATCCCAAGTTAAAACCATAATCCTGACCTTTGATATTGCTTACATTAGAATCGTTGCCGCTGCCAGAGCCTTGTCTGGCAGATACTAAAATTCCAGCTTGAGGGCCAGCCTCCAAAAAAAAGGTTCTATCGGGATAGTATCTAAACATGACAGGCAGATTTACATAGTTTAACCGGAACTCAAGTTCTGAACCATTTTTCACTTTTGCGCCTTGCGATGAAAACAACACTTCTGGCGCCAAATAAAAATTGTCATTCAACTCACTTTCAATACCAAAGCCTGCATGGAACGAGATTCTTGAAGTGAATGCATCACTTTCAGAATTTATACTCGCAAAATTCACACCTGCTTTTATAACAGTATTCTGTTTTTGTCCATAACTAAAACTGTATAAACAAAGGGTCAAGGCTAATAATGTATGTTTCATTGGGTCAGGAAAATTGGTCAATTTTTGCTCAAAAATATCATTTATATTTTCAAATACAAATGCATTATTATAAAAGTGCAAAATCGTTTTTGAAATCGACGCTTAAGAAGGAAACCCAAGCATGTTCCCCATTCCGACGGTAAACAACCAGCAACCGTAAATGGCATGTTCTATGGAAACCAATAAGGTCGATTTGGTTTTATCATAGGTTAACGCGAAAAGAATTCCTCCCAAGAAGGTAATAAGCGACACCAGCGGATTGCGGTAAAAGATATGCGCCAAAGAAAAGACAATGGCATTCACATATATAAAAAGCGACCGACTCTTAAACATGGATTCGTAACGCTGAAAGTACAAAGTTCGATAAATCAATTCCTGTGGATAGACTGAAAACATCGCATACACAAACAAAATAATCACCCAGAGCTTTGGTTTTTGATACAGTACATGGAACAAATCTCCTTTTGCAGTAAACCACATATAAACAATGGTAGAAAGAGAAATAATGACCAATTTAATGAAGACATGTTTAAAAAAGGACTTCCATTTGAGGTTTGGTACCATTTTGAATTTATTCCCTTCCACCTTAACTAGAACGTAAATCACATAACCAAAACCCGAAACGGCAATGACGGCTTTAACTAAAAAAGGATACTCTAGGGCAAAACTCACAGGTAATACTATAAAAATCAGAAAGAATTCAGTGAGTTTATATCTTACAGATTGCATTTACCTAAATGTTTATGGCAGTTGTGTGTTTCACCTCATTGATGACAAACATACTATGTGTACTGCCAATATGGTTGATGGACGTTAATTTGTTGACCATAAATTCCCTAAAGGCTTCCATATCGGTAACGATGACCTTTAGCAAATAATCATAATCACCACTAATATGGTAACATTCTAGGACTTCTGCAAGATTCGCAACCTCTTTTTCAAACTTAATGACATAATCCTGTGTGTGTTGAATCAACTTGATATGGCAAAAAGCAACGAATGCCTTATTAGCCTTTTCCTTTTGCACCAGTGCCACATACTTCGAGATGACACCTTCTTTTTCCAATTTGCGAATCCGTTCATACACTGCCGTTACGGAAAGATTTAACTTATTGGAAAGCTCTTTATTGGTTTGCTTGCTATTCTGTTGCAGAAGTGTTAGCAATTGTTTGTCAATGGCGTCAAAAGTCATATGTGAAAATTTTTCTATTAGAATCTAATTAATCTGCACTTTATAATTTATATATCATCAAATATACACAATCATAGATTTATAATCTAAATATACACCTATCCATTGATAAATCATCTTAATTATAAGATATTTGAATCACTATAAATCATAAAATCGCATTCTATGGCCTTTAAACCAGCAAATAATATTCAAGACTTACAATACTTTGGTGAATTCGGAGGTGTCAATCCTTCTATTTCCGATTCTTCTACCTATACATTCCTATCAGCAAAAACCATGTTTGATACTTTTGAAGGGAATGCAGATGGTTGTTATTTGTATTCCCGTCATTCCTCACCTTCCAACTT
>JBBSLN010000444.1:0-2741 GCA_038255205.1 Flavobacteriales bacterium | reverse complement strand
GAAGAATTATTCTATCCAGATGATCCAATTCCCTTATATTTAGACAAGAAAAGCGAAACGCTCAAAATTATACAGCAATTGCGGAATGAAGCGCATCGTTTTGGAATTGAACATCATAGAAACAGGCGCAGTAAAGGCGCCTTTACCACAGAACTGGAAACGATTGCAGGAATCGGCGAACAGACTATTGTAGAGTTGATGAGACAATTCAAAACGGTGAAGCGCATCAGTAATGCAAGTTTTGACGAGTTAAAACCTATTATAGGAGAATCCAGAGCAATGAAGATTCTCGACTTTTATAAAAAATAAGAATTCTATTAAATTGAAACAGACCATTTATATCGCAATTATTCTTACCCTAATTGGGTTTTCTGCCGTTGCTCAAAACCAAACTTCACAGAAAAAACCGAAAGTGGGTCTAGTTTTGAGTGGTGGAGGCGCGAAAGGGTTTGCTCATATTGGGGTTTTAAAAGTATTGGACAGCCTAAATATTAAGGTCGACTATGTTGCCGGAACCAGTATGGGTGCTATCATTGGGTCTCTATATGCTTCCGGATATACAGGAAAGCAATTGGATTCCATTTTTAGTAGCTTAAATTTTGATGACGTCATAAATGATAATGTCCCAAGGGCAGCCAGAACATTTTATGAGCGGGATAATTCGGAAAAATATGCCGTCAATCTTCCTTTTGAAAAATTCAAGGTAAAATTGCCATCAGCGCTATCGAGAGGTCAAAATGTCTTTAACCTTCTATCTAAATTATTGCTTCCAGTTTCTGAAGTGAGTAATTTCAGTAAATTACCAATTCCCTTCTTCTGTATGGCCACCAATATTGAAACCGGTGCATCGGTCATACTCCACAAAGGGAATCTGGCGCAAGCAGTTGCTGCCAGTGGCGCATTGCCATCTTTGTTCCAACCCGTCATCATCGGGGACGACATATTAATTGATGGTGGTGTCACTAATAATTATCCCATTGATGAATTGAGAGCTAAAGGAATGGACGTAATTATTGGTGTTGATGTACAGGACGGCTTGGCAGATAGGAAAGATTTGAATTCTGCTCCCGATATTTTATTGCAAATCAATAATTACCATACCATCAGCGATATGAAGCTGAAAGCAGCAAAAACGGATATCTACATCAAACCCGATATTTCTAATTTTTCGGTCATTTCCTTCAGTCAGGGAAAAAACATTATTTATGCTGGTGAAAATGCTGCTCTTAAAAACTACCATGATTTGATTTTGTTACCAAAAAATGAAGGTGCTCAAAAACCACCACTCAAGGTGATTGCACAAGACAGTATTCGCATCAATGACATAAATTTCGAAGGCAACAAACGTTATACACGTTCCTACTTGCTTGGGAAATTAAAACTAAAGCCTAATTCCACCGTGAGCTATTTGGAGTTTAATAGAGGTGTCAATAATATTGTGGCAACGAACAATTTTGACACCTTCCATTACGAATTATATAAATCCAAAAACGAAACAGGTTATGACATGAAGGCCAATTTGGTGGAAAATGATATCACTACCTTTTTAAAATTAGGTTTACATTATGACGACTTATACAAAAGTGCGGCTTTAGTAAATCTCACAAAGAAGCGTTTGTTGCTGGCCAATGATGTGGCGTCAATTGATGTGATACTTGGTGACAATGTTCGCTATAATTTTGAGTATTTTATTGACAAGGGTTTTTATTGGAGCATCGGTTTAAAATCTCGATTCAATCAATTCCATAAAAATGTGAGTGCCCAGTTTTATTTGGACCAAAACCCTGAAGTTAACATTGGATTGAATAAATTGGAAGTTGAGGTACAAGATCAAACCAACCAATTTTATGTGCAGACACTTTTCAGGAAGGATTTTTCATTGAGTCTTGGTGCGGAACATAAACGTTTAAAAATAAAATCTGAAACTATCAATACGATTCAAAATAGTGGGCAAATATTTTTTGAAAACACCGATTATGTTAGTGTTTTTGGAACCTTAAAACTGGATTCCTATAGCAATAAATTTTTTCCTAAAGATGGTTTTTATTTTAATGGTGATTTTCATGTATACTTGCACGCTTCCGATTTTAACCAAGATTTCACTCAATTTTCAATTGGAAAAGCAGATTTTGGATACGCTTTCATGCCAATGAATAAAGTGGCTATTAATATTTTAGCTGAAGGTGGTTTCAGGATTGGTGAAAACTCTCCGTCCTCTTTGAATTTTGCGTTGGGTGGTTATGGTAATAATTTCATCAACAATTATATGACTTTTTATGGCTATGATTATTTGGCACTCAATGGAAATAGCTTTGTAAAGACTACGGTGACTTTCGATTACGAAATTTTCAGAAAGAACCATATCATTTTAGCTGCAAATATTGCCAACGTTGAAGACAATCTTTTCGATACAGGTGGTTGGATACAAAAGATTGATTACAGTGGTGTTGCTCTTGGTTATTCAATTGAAACATTTTTGGGCCCGTTGGAAGCCAAATACACCTATTCACCAGAACTGAAAACGAGCATTTGGTTTGTTAATGTAGGGTTTTGGTTTTAGCGTATTCCTGCAAAGTCAGGAAGCTGTTTAGATTTAAAATATTTTTGCGATATTTGTAACACTATGAAACATTTTTGGACAGATTTACTTTCTCATCTCCAATTTCTTATCAAAAGAAATCCAGAATAATTAGACAAAACCGTATCTTTATATCAAGTCAAAAGTTTTTAGATAGTTCACT
>JBBSLN010000443.1:0-2743 GCA_038255205.1 Flavobacteriales bacterium | reverse complement strand
GGTCTGACGGATATGCATGTACACATTGAAAGTGAAACAAATCCGAATGCTTACCTAGAAGAGTACACCTTAAATGAGGCCGATGTTGCATTTAATTCATTGCATTATGCTGAAGTTACCTTAATGGCAGGTTTTACAACCGTTCGTGATTTGGGAGGTAGTGGTGTAAATGTATCCTTACGAAATGCCATTAATCAAGGAAAGGCAGTAGGCCCAAGAATTTTTACAGCTGAAAAATCATTGGCCACTACTGGAGGTCATGCCGATCCAACCAACGGCAGCAGTAAAAACCTCATGGGTGATCCAGGTCCAAAGGAGGGTGTAGTCAACAGTGTGGATGATGCCAAAAAAGCGGTGAGACAACGCTATAAAAACGGTGCTGATTTTATCAAAATTACCGCGACAGGAGGTGTTTTGAGTGTTGCTAAGAGTGGTCAAAACCCACAATTTACAGTGGAGGAAATCAAAGCTATTTGTGATACTGCCAAAGATTACGGATTTCACGTCGCTGCCCATGCACATGGCGACGAAGGTATGCAACGGGCTATTTTGGGAGGTGTCAAAACCATTGAACATGGAACTTTAATGAGTGAAGAAACCATGGACCTCATGAAAAAATACCAAGTGTATTTAGTGCCTACCATTACCGCCGGAAGGACTGTGGCTGACAATGCTAAAATTGAAGGATATTATCCAGAAGTCATCGTTCCAAAAGCGTTGGAGATTGGTCCAAAAATTCAAGATACTTTTGGAAAAGCCTACAAGAAAGGCGTAGGAATCGTATTCGGAACCGATGCAGGCGTATTCTTGCATGGGGAAAACGGAAGAGAATTTGGCTATATGGTTGAAGGTGGAATGCCAGCCATAAAAGCCATACAAAGTGCTACCATTACACCCGCAATTATCTTAAAAATGGAAACGGAAAGTGGTCAGATTAAATCAGGATTCTTTGCGGATATTATTGCTACCAATGATGATCCAATTGAAAATATCAAAACGATGGAAACTGTTGTTTTCGTCATGAAAGAAGGGGAAATCTTTAAAAATTAGTGGTTTTTTGGATATACATATCATAATTTGAAACAGATATTGTTGTCAATCTAGCAATCAAACACCTTAGTAGTTATCATTTTTATAATTGACGAGTTGATTAACATAGATTTAACCGCTAATCCTTGGTCAATATCAATTTGATTCGTTAGTTTGTAGTGTAATGACTAATGATAAATAGAATAAAATGAAACTGATAAGCATTAAAAGAGAGACAAAAACCGAAGCCCGATTTACCCCAAAAATGGGTTCGTTGCAAACCAATGTGACGTATATCAAAAAACAATTTTTGAATATTCCGATTAAAACTCTCTACAAATATCGAGAAACTTATTACGGAAAAGTAAAAGATTGTACAGACTGTAATCTAGCAAAATAAATTTAATAGGCCTCTTTTGAGGCTTTTTTTTATGCCTCTTCTGGCGTGTCTTGTTTTCGATTTGTAAAACTAGCTATCAATAACATTATCATCCCTGCACTGACAGACATGTCTGCCACGTTAAAAATGCCTGTTCTAAAAACACCTCCCAAATCAATGTGAAAAAAGTCGGTGACGGAGCCATATACAATTCTATCATACACATTAGCGATTCCTCCACCGACGATGAAACAAAATGCGATTAGACTTAATCTGTCTAAAGATGTAGTCTTCAAAATGTAGTAAACAACATATCCTAAAATCAAAACTGGTAGAATCAATAAAAAAATGAGTTTCAAGGTCGGATTCATATCACTTCCCATACCCAAAAAAGCACCGGAATTTTCAACATTAGTAATAATGAATGTATCACCAATAAGCGGAATGATTTCACTTTTGACAACTTCTACTCTCACAATCGCTTTTGAAATTTGGTCAATGGCTATATTGGCAACAATCAATAAAATGATGCCCAGTGTTCTTGAAATTTTCATGTTTTAAACGTTTGTTTCTAATGTGGCAGCAGCAGTTTGTGCTTCCTTATTAATCTTCTTGACCAATCCTTGTAACACATTTCCTGGACCTACTTCAGTGAATAAGGTGGCACCATCGGCGATCATTTGTTGAATCGATTGTGTCCATCTCACAGGAGCAGTCAATTGTGAGATTAAGTTTTTCTTGATGTCATTTTCATTGATGACTGCTTTTGCGGTCACGTTTTGATAAATTGGACAATTCGGTTTGCTAAACAATGTGTTTTCAATTGCGTCAGCCAATTCCTCACGAGCAGGTTCCATCAAAGGTGAATGGAATGCACCGCCAACCGGCAATACAAGTGCGCGTTTGGCTCCTGCTTCTTTCATGGCTTCACATGCCCTATTGATAGCATCAACTTCACCCGAAATTACCAATTGTCCTGGGCAATTGTAGTTGGCAGCAACCACAACACCTTCGGTCATGGCACATACTTTTTCTACAATATCGTCTTCCAAACCTAAAACCGCAGCCATTGTACTTGGTTGCAACTCGCAAGCTTTTTGCATTGCTAAAGCACGTTTAGAAACCAATCGCAAACCATCTTCAAAAGTTAAGGTTCCATTGGCAACCAACGCAGAAAATTCACCAAGAGAATGTCCTGCAACCATATCTGGCTTAAATCTGTCACCCAAAGTTTTCGCTAAAATCACCGAATGTAAAAAGACAGCAGGCTGCGTGACTTTCGTTTCCTTTAAATCTTCGGCTAAACCTTCAAACATAATGTCAGTGATAGAAACG
>JBBSLN010000442.1:0-2754 GCA_038255205.1 Flavobacteriales bacterium | reverse complement strand
GTCATCAGATACTCCATTCGTTCTATATAAGCACGTTGTAAATTTCTTCTATAGGGGTCAATTGCCTTTCCTCCGTTCAATTCGCTAAAAATACCTTTTCGTAAATCCTGCATCATGTTTAACAAACTATAGGCCTCTTTTCCATTGATGGTTTCGTTTTCGCTCATACGAGCCATACTTCCAAAATCAAGAAGGTTGTTCAGTGTTCTGGTTTGCATATTTCTAATACGCTCAATGTTTCCGGCACTTTCAATCTTATTGAAAATAGTGTTGTCAATCATCCATTCTGGCGTTTCAAACAATTGTTTTTGAAGGAATTCCATCGCTTCTTTTTGTTTGGCTTTATCTACATGCGTATATACGGCACCTTCCTGGTCATATGTTTTGTAATATTCATAAACACCACCAATATTTGAAGCCACATGTCCCATATATCTATTGAACTGACCTAATAATTGGTCATACATAGTTTCTAAATCATCATAATCTTTTCCATCTTCAGCCGTCCATTTGATAAGATTTGGCATGATGCGTTTCATATTTGCAATACCGTACATACTCGCTTTCATAGCATCATCTCCCAAATCTTCTGTTTGACTACTTGGGTCTATAACACCTCCGCTTTGTTGTCTTCCAAAACGGTACATTGGGTCACCAGCGTGTTTCAAAATCCAGCTATCCAAAGTTTTCTTTTCATCGTCAGCAGTTTTCGCTGTTAAAATCGGACGATATCCCCATTCAATTGAATATTTATCATACACACCAATATCTGGCATCATAGCCACACCCACATCTTCTGGCTGGGCAACATAATTAAAACGCGCATAATCCATAATGGAAGGTGCCGTTCCATACTTTTTAGTGAAGCTCACACTGCGTAAGCTATCCACTGGATAAGCCACACTACTTCCCATGTTGTGAGGTAGGCCAAGTGTGTGACCAACCTCGTGCGAGGACACAAAACGAATCAAGCGACCCATAATTTCATCCTTAAATTTCACACCCTGCGCCTCTGGATTGATAGCGGCTGTTTGCACAAAATACCAATTGCGGAGTAAGGTCATCACGTTATGATACCAATTGATGTCACTTTCTAAAATCTCACCACTTCTTGGGTCACTTACGTGAGGCCCATTGGCGTTGGGAATAGGCGATGCCAAATAACGCACCACAGAGTAACGAATGTCTTCAGGACTCCAATCAGGGTCTTCTTCTTTGGTTGGTGCATCTTTTGCGATAATGGCATTTTTAAAACCGGCAGCTTCAAAAGCAACTTGCCAATCTTCAATTCCTTCTTTGATGTACTTACGCCATTTATCTGGAGTTGCTCTATCGATATAATAAACAATTTGTTTCTTTGGTTCTACTAATATTCCATTTTTGAACTTATCAAGGTCTTCATCCTTCACTTCCAAACGCCATCTGTCAAGATATCGAACGGTTTTACTTTCTTGAACGTCCAAGCCATAATCGGTCTGTCCACTTGTAAACCAACCAACACGTTGGTCAAACATACGTCGTTTCATGGGAGTTTTAGGTAATAACACCATGGAATTGCTCATCTCTATCGAAATGGTTCCTGTTTCTGTACTGGAAGGTGGTTCGCCGGCATTGTACGTTTTAACGTGGCGCGATTCGATGTTCTTGGGATAACTTTTGATACTTTCAATATAGGATAAATCACTTTCTAATCGCGTGACTTTATAACCTTTTCTGCTTCTTTCAGGTAGGCCAAGAAGTTTGACGTCTTTTGAAAATAAATCTGTTACATCAATAACTGTATTTGTTGAGTCCTTGCTGAAAGCTTTAATAGGAAAGGTGTAAAGAATAGCTTCAAAATTAGAATTAACCACCGCTTCATGGATTGGAAGAGAGTCAGCTGCAACGACATTGTAGGAAACAACACGTAGCAATACTTTTTTGTCCTTTTTTTGCCAGCGCAAAACAGATTCGTCTTGCTTTCCACCACCGAAGCCCAAGCCACTAGCGGTTTTCGCAATACGAGTAACCATGAGCATTTCACGTTCAAATAAAGAATCTGGAATTTCATAAAAATAACTTTCATCTATTTTGTGTACTTTGAACAAGCCCTCGTCGGTTTTTGCTTCTTTAGTAATGACTTTATCATATGGTTGAATATCATCTTTTCCAGGTTTTTTGTCTGGTTTTGCTTCAGCACCTGCCGTAGCATTTTTTTTCGAATTTGCTGCCTTCTTGGCCGTGGAACACGACATCACTACAAAGATGGATAGCAATAGGCAAATTTTTAAGGTAATGTGTTTCAAAATTGGATAGTTTTTAAATTGAACGCTCAAAATAAGTAATCTTTAGACGAGTTAACTAACAGTTGTTATTTTTAGTATTTTTTTAACTAAAATTTTGATGGATTTATTCCATAAAAAAATGTTCAAAGGCAGTCCTTTTTTAGGTCGCATATTAAATTATTCTAGAGATTCCGTCTAAATTTGGCTACTAATGAAGGAGTTAATGTCGCAAAAACTTCCAAGATCAGAAACAATGCATCTATTAACTGTGGTATAAACCGTCTTGTTCATAGCATATTGTAAAAATTTTAAAAAAATTTGAAAACGGAAGGATTATATTGTAGTACGGTTCATATATTTATTTCAAAGCGCTTTAAATGAATTTTCTAGGTCGTCAATCTGAATCTGATAATCATATTGTAAATCTTCGTGAAGCGAAGCCACATTTTTTTTAATTAATAACAATTGCCTTGAATACATATTTGTTAAG
>JBBSLN010000441.1:0-2755 GCA_038255205.1 Flavobacteriales bacterium | reverse complement strand
TGAAAACGCTCCTCCTGACCAGATAACCAAACATTCAAATACGGAATTATGTCCTTGGTGTCTCTTGTATATGGTGGTAATTGTTTGGCGACTGCCGTTATTTTTACACTCATGTTATTTTTTTAAAATCCATTGGTATCGAAATGCCCATTTCCATTTCAGTTGGTAATTTGCATTCAATTTTTTTGATAGCGTTTCTAATTCTTTTCGTTTAAATCCTCTTAACACCGAAGTCAATCCATCTTCAGTAATCATTTTATTTTTCACGGGAATTGTTATCAACTTGAATAAATAATACGCCATACGGTGGCGATGTAAATCATTGACCACAAGTCCTATTTTTGATCGCTCCAACAAGTGATTCATCAATTCCAAAAGTTGATCTTCCTTGAAATGATGCAGGAACAATGTTTTGATAGCTATATCGTATTTCAATGCCTTAAACGCTGGCGAAAAGACATCATAATTTAGAAAACGAATGTTGCTATATTCGGCTGATAACTTTGTGGCATAATTTGTTGCATGTCGATTGGCGTCAATCCCAATCAGCTGAAAATCATAGCCTTCTTTTTGGCCAAATGCTGCAATATCCCTTAAAATATCGCCACCACCGCAGCCCAAATCGATAATTGTGATTGTTTTGTCTTTCGGTTGTCCTTTCAAGAGGATTTTAAGTCCCTCAATAGTGACGCCGTTTCCTCCCAACCAGGTGTTGATGGCCGCTAATTTATCCAATGTATCGTGCAAAAGGTCGCCATCAATGGAAAAATCGTCCATGATTTCTTCTTCGTTTGTACGATATTTTGTGTTTACCAAGAAGCTCATTTAATTATCATTTCTTTACCATGGGTTCGTTTGATAATGGAAGGAATTAGAAAAGGCATTGTTTTAAGAATACTGATGGACATATTTGCTAGTGAGTTATTTCTAAATACGTTCGCTACCAAATGGCCTGCTTTTAAACGACTCCCAAAAGTCCTATTCCAAGCTGTTGTATAATTTTTTTCCAAAAGTAGTCGTGAGGCAATTTTTTTGTGAAGATAATCAATAATCAGGTCAGATGCTATTTGGGCACTTCTTATGGCCATACTCATTCCGTTTCCACATAGAGGATGAATCATTCCCGCGGAATCGCCACACATAAGTATATGATTTTCGACTGGTGATTTTCTTTCGAAAGAAATTTGGCTTATTGTTAAAGGCACCTCAAAGACAGGATTGGTACTTTCAAAAATAGATTTCAAATATGAATTTTTATAAACCACTTGTTGCTGAAATTCCTCAATATCCTTAAACTTTTTAAAAGCCGCAAAGTCGGTAATATAACAGAGATTGATGCTGTCATCTTCAACTTTAGAAACGCCGCAATAGCCACCTTCAAAATTATGCAATGCCACGACATCTTCTGGAAAATTTCCTTTTACATGGGTTTTTACGGCTAAATATGGGGATTTATTTTTGATGAAATGCCTGTCCAGTTTCACATCAAGTGAAGACCGTTTGCCATAGGCGCCAATCACAATTTTGGAAGTCACCATTTGATTTGTTTTGGTTTCGGTTTCAAAGGCATCATCATGAAACCGAATATCAGCGACAGTATCTTGCATCACCTTCACTCCAAGATCTTTCGCTTTTAAATAAAGAGCCTCATCCAAAGTATAGCGACTGATTCCAAACCCTCCCATAGGTAAATCGGAGGTTACCAATTTGTTTTTTGAGGACGACAATTCGAATTTTGTGATTTTTTTCGCGCCCAGTTTAAAGACATCGATTCCTAAATAATCTAAATATGGCAAGACTTCATTAGAGATATATTCTCCGCACACCTTATGCTTGGGATACTCATTTTTCTCTATAAGCAAAACTTCAAAGTC
The DNA here is from genome assembly GCA_038255205.1 of Flavobacteriales bacterium. GTDB lineage: Bacteria > Bacteroidota > Bacteroidia > Flavobacteriales > Flavobacteriaceae > JBPOFM01. Next base: position 881 of record JBBSLN010000441.1, on the reverse strand, counting down.
ATGCTTTCGAAGATGGATGGCTGCCGACAAACCGGCTAATCCACCACCAATTATGACCACATCGTAAACAGATTGTGTAGGTTCCAAAGAAATTTTAGCAATTAATTTTTAATAAAGATACGTTCAAACGCGCAAACAAAATAGTCTTTTTTGCTTAAAATATGGACTCTTTTTCGGAATAGCATTATCTGATGGACAATTCAGAATCAATATTTTTAGTTACTATCTACTTAAAAAATCAACGATGCCTTTTAATTGTATCATGGCCGGCTATTGGCAGAAGAATGCACTTTGGAAGAAAAAAGAGAACAATGTCAAAAAAGACGTAATTCGTAATAAAAAGTTCTGCATCAGACCTCACAGGTTTTCAAAACCTGTGAGGTCTTTTATGTTCTAATCTATACTATACTATTAATTAAAAAGTTTTGCTCCCTAAAAACAACCTCATCACCCACAGCTTTCCCCATCACCAATAATCCAATAGGCGTATTCGGAGAAATCGCAAAAAAGGATTGAGAATCCACTTCTAACTGACCCGCACTAATAGCAATAAAATAATTGGCTTGAGACGTGAGCACCACACTTCCCAAACCAACAATTGAAGAAGTGACCGTTGCATCTACTTTCGATAGATTTTCTTTCAGCTTTTCAATTTCAGCCAATTGATGTCCTGCTTTTTCGCGTTCGAGTTGTAGCATCGCACGCCCGGTTTCATGTTTGTCTCCTGCGCTACTTTTGGTTTCAGACGTCAGTGATTCTTGGATTTCCTTAATCTGATTTTGGACGTTTAAAAAGCGTTCTTCCACAAAATCATGACACATTTCGTATAACCGTTGCTTGATTTCCAAACTATTTTTCTTTGGGTTTATCATAAATCAATT
>JBBSLN010000440.1:0-2757 GCA_038255205.1 Flavobacteriales bacterium | reverse complement strand
TCTTTCGCCACCCATTCTTCCGGCCATTTTCATTCCCTTGAATACTCTCGCAGGATATGAAGCAGCACCAATAGAACCTGGAGCTCTTAAACGGTTGTGTTGACCATGCGTCGCTTGACCAACTCCCGCAAAACCATGACGTTTTACAACCCCTTGGAATCCTTTTCCTTTAGAGATACCAGCAATATCAACAAATTCACCTTCGATGAAATGTTCTACCGTGATGGCATCACCTAATTTGTAACTTTCTTCAAATCCTTGGAACTCGGCGACTTTAGTTTTAACAGAAGAACCAGCTTTCTTAGCGTGACCCGCTTCAGCTTTGTTGGTGCTTTTGTCTCTTTTGTCATCGAAACCAAGTTGAAGAGCACTATACCCGTCAACCTCTTCGGTTCTGACTTGGGTAACGATACATGGACCTGCTTCAATAACGGTACAAGGAATGTTCTTTCCGTTCTCGTCGTAGATGCTGGTCATACCGATTTTTTTTCCAATTAACCCAGACATATTGATTTTTGATTTACGATTTACGATTTACGATTTCAGAATCCTGAAATTTTCGATTTTCAATCAATTGTTATTAATATTAATTATTATTCAAACTTTTTTTTTGAATCCTGTGGTGTACGGACAAGTCGCGACTTGTCCCTACCCGCATATCCGCGTATTCAAAAAAATTCAGGGTCAAAATACTTCAACCCTGAATGTATTTTTACCGTTTTTCCCAGACCATCGTTTGGGACATTTTCATTTCGACAAGCTCAATGACCAATTGATGATCAATTACTTTTCGAACAGCCTCTATTCCCCCTTAGGGGGTTAGGGGGCTTATTAAACTTTGATCTCTACTTCTACACCACTTGGCAATTCAAGTTTCATCAAGGCATCAATTGTTTTTGATGATGAGCTATAGATATCAAGAAGTCTTTTGTAAGAACTTAATTGAAACTGCTCTCTTGATTTCTTGTTTACGTGCGGAGAACGTAGAACTGTGAAAATCTTTTTATTTGTAGGTAATGGAATTGGTCCAGTTACAACTGCTCCAGTACTTTTTACCGTTTTTACAATCTTATCAGCAGATTTGTCCACCAAATTGTGATCGTATGATTTTAGTTTTATTCTGATTTTTTGACTCATTTTCTTAAAATTTAAGCTTCTACGCCTTTTGCCGCTTTAATCACTTCTTCAGATATATTTGAAGGAGTTTCAGCATAATGTGAAAATTCCATTGTTGATGTTGCACGTCCTGATGACAATGTTCTTAATGTTGTTACATAACCAAACATCTCAGATAATGGCACAGTTGCTTTTACAGTTTTTGAACCTGCACGATCACCCATGTCACTCATTTGTCCTCTACGACGGTTAAGGTCACCGACAATATCACCCATGTTTTCTTCTGGCGTGATCACCTCGATTTTCATAATTGGTTCCATTATGACGGCTTTAGCAGCTTTAGCAGCATTTTTAAATCCGAGTTTAGCAGCCAATTCAAATGATAATGCATCAGAATCCACATCATGGTAAGAACCATCCGTTAATGTTACTTTCATGGCATCCACTTCATAACCTGCCAATGGACCATTGACCATAGCTTGTTTGAATCCTTTTTCGATTGAAGGGATAAATTCTTTAGGTACGTTACCACCTTTAATAGCAGAAACAAATTCTAAACCGATTTTACCTTCTTCAGCTGGCTCCAATGTAAATTGGATGTCAGCAAATTTACCACGACCACCAGATTGTTTTTTGTAAACTTCTCTATGTTGTGCCGCTCTAGTTATTGATTCTTTATATTCTACTTGTGGCGCACCTTGATTCACTTCAACTTTAAACTCACGACGTAAACGATCGACGATGATATCCAAGTGAAGCTCACCCATACCAGAAATGATAGTTTGTCCTGATGCCTCATCAGTTCTAACAGTAAATGTTGGATCTTCTTCAGCCAATTTAGACAAGGCCATTCCTAATTTATCAACATCCGCTTTTGTTTTAGGCTCCACCGCAATACCAATAACTGGATCAGGGAAGTTCATACTTTCTAAAACAATAGGATGCTTTTCATCAGATAAGGTATCTCCTGTTTTAATGGATTTAAATCCAACAGCAGCTCCAATATCTCCAGCTTCTATAAAATCAATTGCGTTTTGCTTGTTAGCATGCATTTGGTAAATACGAGAGATACGTTCTTTGTTACCTGAACGATTGTTCAATACATAAGAACCAGCATCTAAACGACCTGAATAGGCACGGAAGAATGCTAAACGCCCTACGAAAGGATCGGTTGCAATCTTAAACGCCAATGCAGCAAACGGCTCATTAACAGAAGGCTTTCTTCTTTCCTCTTTTTCAGTATCAGGATTAATGCCTACAATCGCTTCCTTATCCATTGGAGAAGGCAAATAGCGACAAACAGCATCCAATAAAAATTGAACACCTTTATTTTTGAACGACGAACCACAAATCATAGGTATGATAGCCATATCCATAACGGCAGCTCTCAGTGCAGCGTGAATTTCATCTTCAGTAATCGATTCTTCATCTTCCATGAATTTCTCAAGAAGACTTTCATCATAACTCGCTACTTCCTCGATTAATTTTGCTCTATATTCTTTAGCTTCAGCTCTCAATTCTTCAGGAATTTCAACAATATCGAATGTTGCTCCCAAAGTATCATCATGCCAAATGATCGCTCTATTTTTTACTAAATCTACGACGCCTTTAAAATCAATTTCATCACCAATAGGCAAAACG
>JBBSLN010000439.1:0-2758 GCA_038255205.1 Flavobacteriales bacterium | reverse complement strand
GAAATTCCAGGCGCACAGGTTGAACGTATCGATGATGGTATCGTGGTAACGTTTGATGAAAACAGTGGTGTGTTTTTTGATACTGCCAAATTTAATATCAACAGTGCCTCACAGGCCAGTTTGAACAAACTAACAGGTGTCTTTAAAGAATATCCAGATACAAATATCCTGGTCGTGGGTCACACAGATAGTGTAGGTACGGAAGCGTCTAATATGACACTCTCCAAAAATAGAGCACAAGCTGTCACTAAGTATTTAACAGACCAAGGCTTGAGTTCTGGACGTTTCACAACCAATTGGTTTGGAGAAACACAACCGAAACATGACAACTCAACAGCTGATGGAAAAGCAAAAAACAGACGTGTAAATATCGCAATTCTACCGAGTCAGAAAATGATTGAAGATGCAAAAACCGAGTCTGGAGAGTAATCATCTTAACTTAAATTTTTTAAATCTCGTTTTCAATGTGAAATTTGAAAACAAGATTTTTTATTAGATTACTGAGCATTCATTTTTATTTTGTCATGCCTAGGTCATATATGATGAAAACTATAAGTCGTTGGCAAGATTTAAAGCAGCAATTTGATTTAATCTAGAATTAAAAGTTCTGAAACTGTTTGAAAATCCTTTAAACAGTTTTTTTTATGTTTTATCTTTGCTGCTTTAAATTCATACACCTATCATGCAACTGATTCCCTATATAATAAAGCATACTAAACTTCCTGAAACCTCTGTAAAAAATACCGTGGAGTTGCTCAATGAAGATGCCACCATCCCGTTTATTTCGAGATATCGTAAAGAGCGAACTTGTAATCTTGATGAAGTTCAAATTGGTGATATTGTAAAATACAAAGAGCAGTTTGAATCTATAGAAAAACGAAAAACTACCATTTTAAAAGCGATTGAAGAACAGGATGCCTTAACGGATGAACTTCGGAAAAAAATCGAGTCCACCCAAGATTTAACAACGCTTGAAGATTTATATTTACCCTTCAAAAAAAGCAGAAAGACCAAAGCAGAAACCGCAAGACAAAATGGATTGGAACCTTTGGCAAAAATAATAATGTCTCAAAACGCGAACGATGTTGAATCCATTGCTCAAAAGTATGCAAAAGGCAATGTCGCTTCCGTGGAAGATGCTCTGGAAGGTGCACGCCACATCATCTCTGAATGGATAAATGAACGCACGGATATCAGAAACAATATTCGTCATCAGTTGGAACGTTTTGCGATTATTTCCACGAAAGTGGTTAAAACCAAAGCCAATGACGAAAATGCTCAAAAATTCCGTGATTATTTTGAATGGGAAGAATCGTTGAGTCGAATTCCTTCGCATCGCTTATTGGCTATTTTAAGAGCAGACAGTGAAGGTTTTATCAAAACCAAAATCGCTATTGATCATGACCAAGCGTTATCCAAAATTGAAGAGAGAATCATTCGCTCGAATAACGATTGTACAAAACAAATTCAAATAGCCATTCAAGATGCTTACAAGCGATTATTATTACCATCCTTGAGCAATGAAGCCTTACAAATCGCCAAAGAAAAAGCAGACGCATCTGCAATCAATGTTTTTGCCAAGAATTTAAAACAACTTCTTTTAGGTTCGCCTTTAGGTGAAAAACGAGTATTGGCTATCGACCCAGGTTTCCGAAGTGGCTGCAAAGTGGTTTGTCTTGATGCACAAGGTGGTTTGTTGTATAATGAAACGATTTATCCACATCCACCAAAAAGTGACTCCATTGGTGCGATGAAAAAGTTGAGCACCTTGTCAGAATCCTATCAAATAGATGCCATAGCCATTGGAAACGGAACAGCATCAAGAGAAACAGAAGCCTTGATTCGGAAAATCCGTTTTAAAAATGATATTCAGGTGTTTGTGGTAAGTGAAGCGGGCGCGAGTATTTATTCGGCATCAAAAATTGCACGTGACGAATTTCCGAATTATGATGTGACAGTTCGCGGGTCAGTTTCCATTGGAAGACGCTTGCAAGACCCATTGGCAGAATTGGTAAAGATTGATGCCAAATCGATTGGTGTTGGGCAATACCAACATGATGTTGACCAAACCAAACTTCAAAAAGAATTGGATGTCGTGGTGGAAAGTTGTGTAAATTCTGTTGGAGTGAACATCAATACGGCAAGTACAAGTCTATTGAGTTATGTATCAGGAATTGGACCGAAATTAGCTGAAAACATCGTCTTATATCGTGATGAACATGGCGCTTTCAGCTCCAGAAATGACATAAAAAATGTGTCACGATTGGGCGATAAAGCCTTCGAACAAGGTGCAGGATTTTTAAGAATCAAATCTGCTAAAAATCCATTGGATGATTCTGCGGTTCATCCTGAAAGCTATGCGCTTGTTGAAAAAATGGCGAAAGATTTGGGCAAAAATGTTTCCGATTTAATTGGCCACAAACAGCAGCTTCAAAAAATAGATTTGTCAAAATACGTCACAAAATCTGTAGGATTGCCAACACTACAAGATATCATCAAAGAGCTCGAAAAACCTGGTTTGGACATTCGTGAACAGGCGAAAGTATTTACATTCAACCAAAATATCAAGACCATCAACGATTTACAGGAAGGTCAGTTATTGCCAGGGATTGTTAATAATGTTACCAATTTCGGAGCCTTTGTGGATATTGGCATCAAAGAAAGTGGATTGATTCATGTGTCCAATTTGTCCGATTCTTTTGTGTCAGATGTAAATGAACATGTAAGCTTACACCAACAAGTGATTGTGAAGGTTTTG
>JBBSLN010000438.1:0-2761 GCA_038255205.1 Flavobacteriales bacterium | reverse complement strand
CCATTTTTGATTTTGCCAAGCGAATTGATTTGCGTGCTGCCAACAAAAAAGCATTTGAGAATCTCGCCTTGGCTGGTGGTTTTGATTGCTTTGAAACTACACACAGAGCACAATATTTTTTAGATGAAGGCGATGGAATTACCTTTTTGGAGAAAGCTATTAAATATGGAGCGAAACATCAGGAAAATGAAAACTCTGCCCAGGTGAGTTTGTTTGGTGATGCTAGTGATGTTCAGATTGCGGAACCTCAAGTCCCGCCATGCGAGGAATGGGGAACGATGGAGAAATTGGCGAGAGAAAAGGAAGTGGTAGGCATTTACATTTCCGGACATCCATTGGATGATTTTAGAGTAGAAATGAATACGTTTTGTAATGGGACTTTGGCACATCTTAAGAATCTCGACGCCTTCGTAAATCGTGAAATCTGCTTTGGTGGTGTGGTCACAAATGTTGAACACCGAGTGAGCAAACAAGGCAAAGGTTGGGCTTCATTTTGGGTTGAAGACTATACTGACAGTTTTGAGTTTCGGATATTTGGTGAAGAGTACTTAAAATTTCGGCACTTTTTGGTCAAAAATTCCTTCGTGTATGTGAAAATTAGAATTGCTGAAGGCTGGCGAAATCGAGAAACACAACAAGTCGGAGAGCCTCGTATACAATTTAACAGTTTTCAATTGCTTCATGACGTCATGGAAACCTATGCCAAAAAATTGTCGATTCAATTGGACATCAAAGATATCGAGGAACAACGTATAAATAATTTAATGGATTTGTTTTTATTGCATGAAGGAAACCACGCACTCAATTTTGTGATTTATGATAACGACGAAAAACTGAAACTCAACATGTCGAGCCGAAAGCAAAAAGTAAAAATTTCACAGGAATTGCTGGATGAATTGGCGAGTCATGATGTGTTCTTTAAGTTGAATTAGAATATCATTACAAGGAGGCTCGACGAAGCAATCTTATAAAATTGTATTGAATTAAAACGGTAGTTCAAATGAAAAGATTGATTCACTACGTTTCGCAATGACGATTTATTCTTGGTTTCGCGCAAAGGATTGAAGTGGCATCCTTTTTATTGCTTTTTTAAGCAATAAAAAGATATAACGGAAAGCCTGGTTCATGCGCCCAAATAATCATCATAACCTCAAACAATCCAGTCATAACCAAAACAAATGTTAAGCCTGTAAGGATTGGCGTAATTTTTGACTAAATTTGTGTGATTAAAACGAAGTAAAACTCTTAAAGAATAGAACATATGGCATTAGAAATAACAGATGCAACGTTTGAAGAAACGGTATTAAAAAGCGATAAACCAGTGATGGTAGATTTTTGGGCTGCTTGGTGTGGACCATGCAGAATGGTTGGGCCAATCATTGACCAAATCAGTGAAGAATATAAAGACAAAGCTGTGGTAGGAAAAGTAGACGTAGATGCAAATCAGGAATTTGCTGCTAAATATGGTGTGCGTAATATCCCAACAGTCTTGATATTTCACAACGGAGAAGTTGTAGGGAGACAAGTGGGTGTTGCACCTAAAAATGCTTACACTGACGCAATCGATGGTCTTTTATAATATTTAAACATAAAGAAAGTATAAAAGGTTTGCTGTAATGGTAAACCTTTTTTTATTTTAGAGAAAAATTTAAAATAATGAGTGAAAAATCAAAAATACAGGATGCTATTGATAGCAAATTGATAGGTGAGCGCAAAGTATTTCTTTGGGGACAGGTAGATGATAAATCGGCAAAACATGTGATTGACCGTTTAATGTATTTGGATGCATTGGATACAAAAGACATTCATCTTTACATTAACAGCCCTGGTGGTTATGTGACTTCAGGTTTCGCCATTTACGATTGTATGAAATCATTAAATAGTGATGTGTCAACGATTTGTACAGGTTTCGCAGCTTCTATGGGTTCCATATTATTATCAGCGGGCGAAAAAGGAAAACGTTTCATTCAACCACACGCTCGTGTAATGATACATCAACCGAGTGGGGGTGCGCGTGGTCCAGCAAGTGATATCGAAATTACAGCACAGGAAATTCTGAAAACAAAGGAATTGAGTGCGCGACTTTTGGCAGAAAACTGTGGTCAAAAAATTGAAAAAATCTTGAAGGATTTCAATCGCGACCATTGGATGGGAGCAGATGAATCTGTGGAGTATGGGATTGTGGATGCAAAATCCCCCTAACCCCGAAGGGGGAATTTGATTCGGAGAACTTTTAAAATCACCTATAAATAAACTAAAATAATGCAACAGTTCCTCCCCTTCGGGGAGGCTAGGAGTGGACTATGGATTTACAGCAAGAACTCAATAAAACAGGAGGTTTTAAGAATCTCGAATTACTTGCAAAGCAAGTGGTGGAGGGTTTTATTGCTGGCATGCATAAAAGTCCGTTTCATGGGTTTTCTTCGGAATTTGCCGAACATAAAATTTATAATCAAGGGGAAAGCACCAAGCATATCGATTGGAAATTGTATGCCAAAACGGATAAGCTGTTTACTAAACGCTACGACGAGGAGACGAATTTGCGCTGCCATCTAATTATAGATAACAGCAGCTCGATGCATTATCCGCAGATGAAGGAGTTTTCGATAAGTAAATTGAATAAAATTGCATTTTCGGCATTGGCTTGTGCGAGTTTGATGCACATTCTTAAAAAGCAACGTGATGCTATCGGAATGAGTATTTATAGCGATGCTTATGATTTTTATTCGCCAGAAAAGGGTAGCGAGCGCCATCATCAAAT
>JBBSLN010000437.1:0-2765 GCA_038255205.1 Flavobacteriales bacterium | reverse complement strand
GATGAATTTCATATTGACAGCGTCCAAATAAATGGAATCCACAGTCTTTAAAATGTCGAATTCAATCTGAAAGTGTTCTGAAAAAATAATTCCTATACTGTCTTGTGCTATGAAAACATTGGATTCCAATCTCTTAAAATCAACATATTCAGTCTGCTGGGCAGTTGCAGCTCCAAAAAAAATAAAAAAAAGTAGTGAAAAAAGTTTGTTCATCTGTAGGTCAAAACAATGATTAGACCAAAATAAGAAAAAAATCAGGTTTCATGTTTGAAGTATAAGAATTATATTCGTCCATATGAATACCAATCTCCAAACTCCTATCGATTATCTCAAAGGTGTCGGACCAAATCGTGCGGCTTTGCTACGAAGCGAACTTGGTATTCATACCTATCAAGATTTAATCAATCTCTTTCCGAATCGTTATATCGACCGAACGGAGTATTACAAAATACATCAGCTACAACGCAACGATTCTGATGTTCAGGTTATTGGAGAAATCACAGCGATTAGAGATGTCGGTGAAGGAAGAGTAAAACGTTTGGTTGCGACCTTCAAAGACGATACTGGTACTATGGAGTTGGTTTGGTTCCGAGGTCAAAAATGGCTTCGTGAGAGTCTAAAACTGCATAAACCCTATGTTATTTTCGGGAAAACGAATTGGTTCAATGGTGTTTTCAATATGCCTCATCCTGACATGGAACTAAAGGAAGAACACGAAAACAATCTTCGTTCTGCGATGCAACCGATTTATCCATCGACCGAAAAGTTATCCAACAAGGGAATCACCAATCGTGTTGTCAATAAAATTATGCAACAATTGTTTTTGGAAACCAAGGGACGTTTTGATGAAACCTTATCTGAAAACTTGCTGTCTGAATTAAAATTAATTTCCAAAAACGAGGCGCTTTTCAACATCCATTTTCCGAAGAATCAGGAGTTGTTAGCGAAGGCTCAATTTCGGTTGAAATTCGAAGAATTATTTTATATCCAGTTGCAACTTATCATCAAAAATCTGATTCATAAATCAAAAATAAAGGGCTTCAATTTCGAACATGTTGGCGATTATTTCAATACCTTTTTTAGAGACCATTTACCCTTCGAATTGACCAATGCCCAGAAACGTGTTTTGAAAGAAATCCGAGCCGATTTGGGCAGCAATGCACAGATGAATCGATTATTGCAGGGCGACGTTGGTTCGGGAAAGACGATAGTTGCGCTCATGTCAATGTTAATAGCACTTGACAACGGTTTTCAAGCTTGCTTAATGGCGCCGACTGCTATTTTGTCAGTCCAGCACTATAATGGACTACAAATGATTTGTAATAAATTGAATATCAGAATTGAATTGCTAACAGGTTCAACCAAAGCTTCAAAAAGAAAAAAAATTCACGAATCCTTAGAAAATGGCGATTTACACATCCTAATTGGCACTCATGCCCTACTTGAAGATAAGGTGAAATTTAAGAATTTAGGACTCGCTGTGATTGATGAACAACATCGTTTTGGAGTGGCACAAAGGAGTAAATTATGGAAAAAAGGCCCTCCTCAATCCTCCCAAAGGGAGGAGGCAAAAAGCATCCGACAAAAATATATGACGGCTCGTCCTTCGACCTATAAATTATTGAAAGAACTTCAGTCGGAAAATAAAAAAAACAGCACTCAAGCCGAATCCATTTTATGGGAATGTTTAAGGAATAAAAAACTTGCACATAAATTTAGGAGACAGCATATTATTGATGAGTTTATAGTCGATTTTGTTTCGTTAGAAAAAAATTTGATAATCGAAATCGATGGAGGCTACCATAACACGATTGAACAAAAGGAAGCTGACGCCATGCGTACCGAAATATTGAATGAAATAGGCTTCAAGGTCATTCGATTAACTAATGAACAAGTCATAGGAGATACTGACACTGTTCTAATTTATATTGAAAAACAGTTGAAAAGCCTCCCCTCTGGGGAGGTTGGAGGGGCTTCTTTCATCCCTCCACATGTTTTAATCATGACTGCAACGCCAATTCCGAGAACCTTGGCAATGTCGGTTTATGGCGATTTGGATGTTTCCGTAATTGACGAATTACCACCCGGAAGAAAGGATATAAAAACGGTGCATCGCTATGATAAAAATCGACTGAAAGTCTTTCGATTTATCAAAGATGAAATTGGAAAAGGACGACAAATTTATATCGTCTATCCGCTCATTCAGGAATCCGAAAAAATGGATTATAAAGATTTGATGGATGGCTATGAAAGTATCGTACGGGAATTTCCAATGCCTAATTATCAAATTTCGATTGTTCATGGACAAATGAAAGCGGCAGATAAAGATTATGAAATGCAACGCTTCGTCAAAGGTGAAACACAAATCATGGTTGCTACGACGGTTATTGAGGTTGGCGTTAATGTTCCAAATGCTTCCGTGATGATTATTGAAAGCGCCGAACGCTTTGGATTGTCGCAATTGCATCAATTACGTGGTCGCGTTGGTCGTGGCGCCGAACAGAGCTATTGCATATTGATGACTGGTCATAAATTAAGTGAAGACAGCAAAACGAGACTTCAAACAATGGTCAGCACCAATGATGGTTTTGAAATCGCCGAAGTCGATTTGCGTCTACGTGGTCCAGGCGATTTGATGGGAACGCAACAAAGCGGTGTGTTGAATCTTAAAATCGCTGACGTCATTAAGGATAAGGATATTCTCCTACATGCGAGACATCACGCTAAAATCATTCTTAAAAATGACCCTTCCCTTTCGCTCCCTG
>JBBSLN010000436.1:0-2770 GCA_038255205.1 Flavobacteriales bacterium | reverse complement strand
CGATTATTGATGATATTGAAATTGATTTCGAAAACGGGTTACACGGTATCAAGGAACTTCCATTGGAAGCAAAATTTGGTGTATTTATGGCCTATCGCTACTACAATCAACTGCTTAAAAAATTAAAAAAAACACCAGCACTCGACATCAAATCTTCGAGAATACGAGTGCCAAACTATAAAAAAATAGAGTTGTTGACACGTAGTTATGTCAAATATCAACTGAATTTAATGTAATTTTAGAGATGCGAATTTTTTTTTGGATATTGATTTTTTTAGGAACCTTTTCCATTATGGAATTTATGGCGTGGTTTACACATAAATACGTTATGCATGGTTTTTTGTGGAGTTTGCACAAAGACCATCATAAAAAAGACCATAAAAATTGGTTTGAGCGCAATGATGCGTTTTTTATTTTTTATGCTATTGTAAGTATGAGTTGTTTTTACCTGTGGAGCTTTGAGAATCTATGGTATTGCTTACCCATCGGCTTGGGTATTTTAGGTTATGGTATTGCTTATTTTACGGTTCATGATATTTTTATTCACCAACGGTTCAAAGTATTTAGAGATGCCAATAATTGGTATGCTAAAGGTGTACGACGTGCCCACAAGATACACCACAAACACCTTGGAAAAGACAAAGGCGAATGTTTTGGCATGCTGTTCGTCCCTTTTAAATACTTCAAAAAATCATAGGGGTCACAACTTAAACCATGCAAAAAGACAACCACTTCGATTATATAATCATAGGGACTGGTCTGGCTGGGTTGCAATTGGCTTTAGGTTTTCTCAAAGAAACCTTCTTTGACTCTAAACAAATTGCTTTAATCGATCACTCCACAAAAACAACTAATGACAAAACCTGGAGTTTTTGGGAACAGGCTGAAGGTCAATGGGATTCAATCGTCCATAAAAACTGGAATAAAGCACTGTTCAAATCGAAAGATGTCGAATTGACTCTTCCATTAGATGAGTACAACTATAAATCAATTCGGTCCATCGAATTTTATGAGTTCGCCAAACAACAACTGACTGCTTCCGAAAATTTTCATTTTATTTTAGATGAAATAACTGAAATTGAAGAGACTGCTACTTTAAAAGTTATTGGAAAGAAAGACATTTATATGTCACAGCATGTATTTGATAGTCGCATTCCTAATGAATACTTTTCTAAAAGCACAAAATTTAGTGTCATTCATCAACATTTTAAAGGTTGGGTCATCCACACTGATAAACCATTTTTCGATTCGGATGAATTCACGATGATGGATTATCGTTTTAATTATAAAGATTCCACCAGTTTTATATATGTGTTACCTTTTTCTGACACGACCGCCTTGATAGAATTCACATTCTTTACGCCATATACTGTCGAGGAGGAAGTCTATGATAGCGCTTTGAAAAATTACATAAACAACCATCTTAAATTAGATTCCTACGAAATTGTCGAAACAGAAACTGGAAATATCCCTATGACTGATTTTCCATTCTGGGATTATCATTCAGCTCGCGCTACAAAAATTGGCACTGGAGGCGGCTGGGTCAAAGGCTCCACGGGTTATTCATTTAAGCATACTGAAAAATACGTCCAGAAAATCATTCTTAATATAAAAGGCGGAAAAAATCCATCCTCAAATTTAGTGAGCAAAAAATTCAAATTCTATGACGCAATTTTTTTAGACGTGCTAAATAGACATAATGAAAAAGGTGTTTGGATTTTTGAACAGTTTTATTCGAAAAATTCAGTTGCCACAATGTTTCGGTTTCTGGATGAAGAAACCTCTCTAAGAGAAGATATTCATATTATGAAGTCGTTATTTTCAATGAATTTTATAAAAGCTTTTTTTAGAGTATTATTTCGCTTTTAGCAGGGTATCTAACAATTCCCTAACGGACTCGCTGTTCCAATCTGCCGCTCCAGATTTATCTATTGCTATATTGCCTTTTTTATCCAATATATAGGTTCTAGGAATTGACCGCGTTTCAAATATCTCCGGATGTTCCGTTAATGAGGAATATACCGTGAAATCATAGTTATTCTTCTTCTTGAATTTTGAAATAACCTCTTGTTCTTCTTCGGAAACAAATAGAAAAACAACATCATCTTTATAATCGTGATATAACTTTTCCATGCTTGGCATTTCAGCAATACAGGGAGGGCACCACGTTGCCCAAAAGTTGATGAGTACTACCTTCCCTTTAGCCTCATTGAAAGTGTATGCATTGTCATTCTCATCAATCAAATTCCAATTATAGTCATTCAATGCGATTCTTTTTTCTGCTTCAATAACTGAAGGGCTGAACAAAGCAAGCCCTTTATGTAATAATATTTGGATTGGTTGACGGGTTTGAGGAATTATCAAAATAGCGATGATTAGTAAAAATATGAAATTGTTACGTTGCTTCTTTGTGATTTTCATGTGTTTCCAAATAAAAAACTTCTGATTCAAAGCGAGTCAGAAGTTTTAATTTTAATGCTATATGAAGTTATGCCGCATTTTCCTTTTTAATCAAATTCAAAGCTGAACCTTCATTAAACCATTCGATTTGTGGTTGGTTGTAAGTGTGATTTGCTTTGATTGTATCTTTACTTCCATCCGCATGGACGAATTCTAGTGTTAATGGTTTGTCCGGCGCAAATTGGTCTAAATCAAGGAAATTGATAGTATCATCCTCTTGAATCAAATCATAATCGCTTTCATTCGCAAAAGTCAATCCTAACATTCCTTGTTTTTTAAGGTTTGTTTCGTGAATACGAGCGAACGATTT
>JBBSLN010000435.1:0-2783 GCA_038255205.1 Flavobacteriales bacterium | reverse complement strand
TGCTGCTTAAAGAACCTATTCCTTCCGCCCACCTTGCGCCAAACGGTTTGTTATGCACCGTTTTTCTTTTCCTTTTAAGTCAACTGTCATTTATTTTTTGCTTTTCTTAGTTCTTCTGAACACTTACTAAATGATTGTCCTTGTGTATGAATGCAGTCGCAAAAGTCATAACAAGATTGAGTGTCATCTGAACTTTTGCAATCATTGTAACAGTCTTGAAAGGTATTACTTGTTTTTTTGTCGTAGGAGTTTGTAATAATCAAGACTGTTAACACTACCGTTACAAAAACTCCTAAAAAGAATTTTACTGGAAATTTGTTATTAGATGTTGATTGTTCAACTTCTGATTTTATTCGTTTAAATGGTAATATGAATTTCAACTTGTCATAGTCCCAACACAAAAGGTATAGGTTTGCTAATACCATCAGAGGCGAAGTTATAAGTGAGCCCTCAAATCCAACCGCTAAGGATAAAATGCAAATGTTTACAATAATGGGAAAATACAATATTGCTCCAAGTGTCGCTGTGCGAGGTATAAGCAAAAGAAGTGCAGTTGTCGCCTGAACATAACCAATGAAAGGGTAATAATAACCTGTATGATATAAGGCTTCTAAATAGTTGCCCATTGGATGATTTACCGATAATGAAGTGAATCGCTCATCAATGATTTTTGTCAGTCCGGAAGGTATAAAACCGGCAGCTAATGCAATACGATTGAATATCGCGAAATAGCGAAACCACTTATTGGATTTTACACTTAAATGAATCTTATCAAGGTGAGTCGCCAAATTCATACTTATTTCCTTTTCTGTTTTCAGAGTTGTTTTGGTTTTCTATGCGACCAACTTATTCCAATTTACTATTCAATTGAAGACCTGCAATTAGATGGAAAATTAGCTTAAGAAATTAGAGTTAACATTGTTCCACATTTTCTCATCATATAATTGCTTTAATTTGGTTTGTATGATTTAAAATCAAATGATCCATTATTTTTCCTTGATAAATACTTTTTCGTTACCATTTCGGAAAATGATCATTTCGTTTTTATCTACATTGAACAGGAACTCTATCGGAGCTGACCCAATTCTGAATTTATCTTGAGCTAATGGCTCAAGAGGATGCAGAGATTTGTTAGGCATTTGAACAACAAGTCCTGAGCCTTCCTGTGTAATTGTAAATTTAACGGGGGCTTCAGGGCTTGAATAAACCCCGACATAACCCTCAAGAACTTCTGAACTGATGACAATGGATTCGAATGCCGGAATGGTGAATGGCTTATCATAATAAATATTAAACACTCCATCAATAATTTGGGTTACCGGATAGACCTTGGCATTAGAGGAATAAGAAACTACCAATTTTTCTTCCGGTGAATAAACCAGCCATGAGCCAAAGTTGTCAATTCCTCCGGTGTGTCCGTAAAAAGTTTTGCTGTTATATGAAAACGTTTCCATTCCTAGGTTATTCTGTATCATGTGCGAAAGACTTTCTTGAGAAACTATCTTGCCATCAAACAATGCCTGAATAAATTTGGCCAAATCAGCCGGTGTTGATATCACAGCACCAGCTCCTCCAGCAATACTCAGATGTGTCTCCGGCTCTTGTTTCCAGTCGCCAACATATCGGTAAGAAAAGCTTTCATTTTTGTTGATATCGGTGTATTCGGTCCCCAGGTATGTATCTCTGAGTCCAATCTTTGCACAAATCCTTTTGTTTAGGTTATCCTGATAAGGCGTGCCTGTTATGTTTTCAATGATAAAACCCAACACAACAAAGCCGGAATTACTGTAAGTATACTTGGCATCTGGCTCAAAATCCGGAGTGCCTTTTGCAATAATGGCCAGTATTTCACTTTGAGTTTTAGGATTCATTTTTCCCGAACCATCGGTCAAATCAGGAATACCGCTTCGGTGCCCAAGTAACTGTGAAATAGTAATTTTTTCTGCGTTCGGGATCTGCGGAAAAAATCTGTCGAGGGTATCAGAAAGTTTTAATTTTCCTTCATTAATTAGCTGAAAAATCATTGCGGTGGTGAACATTTTTGTGACAGAACCGATACGGTACTTCGTGTTATTTGTCAAAGGTTTCTTTTCTGCGCTAGTAATTTGACTGAATCCGATGGAACGGGTATACTCCACCTTACCATCTTTAGTGATATATAAACTTCCCATGGCCTGATTCTTTTCGGCAAGGCGATCAAAAAACTGGTTAAGTTTAACAGTGTCTGGGGACTGAGCAAAGCTCAAGCTGACCCAAGTCAGTATAACTAATGCAGTCAATTGATATTTGATTCGTTCAGGTTTAACGAGTAACCCGCCTTCAAATAGTGCAATAATTACTTTCCTTTTCATACTTATAATTTTTTATTTATACCTATTAACTAACTGAAACACCTAATAAACTAAGTGTGATCACAAATGTATAAAAAGTACTTTGAATTACAAAGCAAATAGGTAAATTCTATCAGAAAAAAAACGATTGCTCTATCTTATTGTGCTGACTTATAAACATTTACCCTAACTTGCCATTGTGCCATTTTTAGCTAAGTTGTTCATATTGTTAAGATAAATTCAAATTGTTCAATAAATAAATTGATGATTTTCATAATTGGGAGGGTGTACTAAAATGGTGCATAACGTTTTGCAGCTACAAGAAGTTGGCGATTTCGAAGCACTAAACTGTCTGCCACCACAAAACTTGATACGAAGCACAAAGTTTCATTTAACCACTGAACCGCCAATTTTTTGTAGGTGCTGTTATAGCCAGTGGTTCTAGTCATACTG
>JBBSLN010000434.1:0-2786 GCA_038255205.1 Flavobacteriales bacterium | reverse complement strand
TGCAAGTCGCATCGAGACAGGAAATCTTGAGGATGATATCGCAAAAGTGAAAGATGTCGATTGGATTATGGAAGTCGTTGTAGAGCGTTTGGACATCAAAAAACAAGTTTTCGAAAAGCTGGAGAAACACAGAACTCCAGGAACTTTGATTACATCAAACACGTCAGGAATTCCTATTCACTTTATGAGTGAAGGTCGAAGTGAAGATTTTCAGAAGCATTTCTGTGGAACGCATTTCTTCAATCCGGCGCGTTATTTGAAATTATTTGAAATCATTCCTGGGCCAAAAACATCTCAAGAAGTTTTGGATTTCTTGAATGTATATGGTGAAAAATTTCTTGGAAAAACATCTGTTGTCGCCAAAGACACACCAGCTTTCATAGGAAACAGAGTCGGAATTTTCAGCATCATGAGTTTATTTCATGCTGTTAAAGAAATGGATTTGACGGTTGAAGAAGTCGATAAATTGACTGGTCCTGTCATTGGTCGTCCTAAATCAGCAACCTTCAGAACGGTTGATGTGGTTGGATTGGATACATTGGTACATGTTGCCAACGGCATTTATGAAAATTGTCCAAAAGACGAGCGTCATGACCTTTTCAAATTGCCTTCCTTTATTTCAACAATGGTTGATAATAAATGGTTGGGAAGCAAAACGGGACAAGGTTTTTATAAAAAAGAAGGAAAGGATATTCGAACACTCGATTTGAATACCATGGAATATCGTGATTCCAAAAAAGCAAGTTTTGCCACTTTGGAATTGACAAAAACAATTGACAAAGTCGTTGACCGTTTTGAAGTATTGGTTGGTGGAAAAGATAAAGCAGGCGACTTTTATAGAAAGAGTTTCGCTTCACTATTTGCTTACGTTTCAAACCGTATTCCAGAAATTTCAGACGAATTATATAAAATAGATGATGCCATGAAAGCTGGTTTCGGATGGGAACATGGTCCTTTCCAAATTTGGGATGCCATTGGTGCTGAAAAAGGAATCGAAATGATGCGAGCTGAAGGTTTGGAGCCAGCAGCTTGGGTCAACGACATGCTAACTTCTGGAAGTAAATCATTTTACACTGTAAAAGAAGGTGCTTCTTATTTTTATGATATTCCATCTAAAAAACAAGAGAAGATTCCAGGACAGGATTCGTTTATCATCTTGGATAATATCAGAAAATCAAGCGAAGTATTCAAAAATTCAGGTGTTGTCGTTGAAGATTTAGGCGATGGTATTTTGAATGTTGAATTCCAGTCAAAAATGAACACCATTGGTGGCGATGTTCTGGCAGGATTGAATAAAGCAATTGATATTGCTGAAAAAGATTTCGCAGGATTGGTCGTCGGTAATCAAGCCGCAAACTTCTCGGTTGGCGCAAACATCGGAATGATTTTTATGATGGCTGCCGAACAAGAATATGATGAACTGAATGCTGCCATCAAATATTTCCAAGATTCGATGATGCGCATGCGTTATTCTGCGATTCCAACAATTGCCGCACCTCATGGCATGGCGCTTGGTGGCGGTTGCGAACTATCTATGCACGCTGATAAAGTGGTAGCCGCTGCCGAAACATATATGGGATTGGTAGAATTTGGTGTTGGTGTGATTCCTGGTGGAGGCGGTTCTAAAGAAATGACTGTTCGCGCACAAGATACGTTCAGGAAAGGTGATGTGGAATTAAACACACTTCAAGAGTATTTCCTAACAATAGGAATGGCTAAAGTATCAACTTCTGCTTATGAAGCGTTCGATTTGGGTCTCCTACAAAAAGGAAAAGACATCATAGTCGTCAATAAAGACAGACAGCTCGCAATGGCAAAAGCACACGCCATATTAATGTCAGACGCTGGATACACACAACCCGTTCATCGCACTGATATCAAAGTTCTTGGGAAACAAGCTTTGGGGATGTTTTTGGTTGGAACAGATTCAATGGAAGACAGCAACTACATCAGCGAACACGACCAGAAAATCGCTAATAAATTGGCTTATGTCATGGCTGGTGGTGACTTATCCGAACCAACGATGGTAAGCGAACAATATCTTTTGGATTTAGAAAGAGAAGCATTTTTGAGTTTGTGTACAGAGCGTAAAACTCTTGAGAGAATTCAACATATGTTAAAAACAGGAAAACCATTAAGGAATTAGACATAAGACTAAAGGGACTTATGACGTAAGACGGTTTTAGTCTTAAGTCATATGTCGTTAAGTTATACGTCATTACAAATGACTTACATTATTTAAAGAAGAACCAATGGCAGCGAGGCACAATTTTAGAAAATTATCGATTTGGAAAGATGGAATTGAGATAGTGAAAGACACGTACTCAACTACTAAAACGTTCCCGAAATCGGAAGTTTATTCGTTGACGAGCCAATTACAGAGATGCTCGGTTTCCATTCCTTCAAATATTGCAGAAGGTACAAGTAAAGGAACTGATAAACATTTCTTTAATTATTTGGAAACGGCATTGGGTTCAGCATTTGAATGGGAAACACAATTGATAATTTCATTTGAAGTCGGATATATTTCAGAAGACACATTTAAACATTTAGAAAGAAAAATTCAAATATTACAAGGAATGATAACGAGATTCATGGAAAGTTTAGGCAAATCATAAGTCCTACGTCATATGTCCCTTTAGTCATACGTCAAAAAACAGAAATTATGAACAAAACCGCATACATAGTAAAAGCATACAGAACAGCCGTAGGAAAAGCACCAAAAGGCGTATTCCGTTTTAAAAGAACAGACGAATTAGCTGCCGAAACCATCCAATACATGATGA
>JBBSLN010000433.1:0-2790 GCA_038255205.1 Flavobacteriales bacterium | reverse complement strand
GGAAGATGCTTTGAAATGGGCAGCAAGAACCTACTTGGTCGCAGCTATAGGCGCACTGGCAGGTCTTTTATATTGGGCGCTTCAAGTATTTGGATCAAGACGATAATTACTGAATGCTATAATACAAACCGAATTCCGATGTATTTATCGTTATTCGGTTTGTTTTTTTTGCTATTTTTAGCATCTAACTTAAACTTACTTAATATGGAAAATCCTACAGAAAATTCTTTTAATCATTTTGAAAACAGAATTTTGTTAAATGCTGTTTCTGATGTAGAACGTGTTGCATTTTATAAGAAAACCTATGCGCATGTGGCGATCGGGGTTTTAAGCTTCATCATTTTTGAATATTTGTTGCTTCAAAGTGAAACGATAGTGACATTTGCCCTATCAATGACAGAAGGCTTTAAATGGTTGTTCATGCTTGGTGGTTTTATGTTGGTTACAACCTACGCCGAAAGAATGACCATGAAGACCCAAGATAAAAATACGCAATATTTGGCCTTTGGCTTATACATTTTAGCTCAAGCTTTCATCTTTGTGCCTTTGATTTACATTGCTGCATTCTATATGGAATCTGGCCCAGAAATATTGAATCAGGCGGCTATTGTTACCTTGTCGCTTTTCACAGGATTATCGGCCGTGGTATTTTTGACCAAAAAAGATTTTTCTTTTCTAAAAACAGGTCTAACGATCGGATTTTTTATCGCTATCGGATTGATTATCGCGGGAATAATTTTTGGTTTTAACCTCGGATTGTGGTTCTCGGTTGCCATGTGTATGTTGGCAGGAGGTTCTATTTTATATCAAACATCCAATTTGGTAAACAAATATACTACTGATGATTACATCCCAGCTGCTTTGGGATTGTTCGCCTCATTGATGTTGTTGTTTTGGTATGTACTGAGCATTTTTATGTCTAAAGATTAGACATCGGAAAATAATGAATAACAAAGGCTTCTCCAGTAGGGGCCTTTTTTTATACCTTGATTTGTCTATCAATTTGCTGAGCCAACGATATAAAAGTTTCCGTTCTTGAAACGCCCGGTATAGATTGAATTTCCTTATTCAATAAATACATCAAATGCTCATTGTCTTTACACAGAATCTTGATTAGGATACTCCAATTCCCAGTCGTGTAATGACATTCCAATACTTCGGGAATTTTTTGAAGTTGTTTGACGGCTTCTGGATTGCTGATAGCTTTATCTAAATAAATTCCAACAAATGCCATTGTAGTATAACCAAGAATTTTAGGATTTATAACAAATTTTGAACCTGAAATCAAACCAGATTTTTCAAGCTTTCTTAATCGTTGATGAATTGCTGCACCAGAAATTCCAACTTTACGGGCGATTTCCAATATAGGAGTTCTTGCATCGTGCATCAAGGCTCGAAGGATTTCCTTATCGATGCCGTCAATTTCTATATTTTGATTGACTATTTTCATAATGTTAGTTAGAAGCTGGAAGCTCGGAGTTTGAATCCTTCCCTAAAGATGTTGAATGTTTTCCTTCCAACCTCGCGCTTCCGGACTTTTTAAATATTCAATAGGTTATATCCTAAATAAGTGGCGTTCGTCTCTTTAAACTTAATCCCATAACCTTCCAATTCTTTCAAAATAGGGTCATACACTTCTTTCGTTATTGGAATCTGAACACCTGGAGTTTTAATCTTCCCATTCAATATGGCCAAAGCGGCAATCGCGACTGGTAATCCAACCGTTTTTGCCATAGCTGTGTACGTTTGGTCTTCTCCTAAAGTAACCATTGTCGAATCCGTCTGAAAGGTTTCACCATTTAGTTCGTAACCAAATTTATGATACATAACAATCATATCTTTGTCATCTTCTAAAAGCGTCCAGCTGTCCATCAATATCTTTTGTAGAATTTCAGCAGGTGTTGCCTTTTTAAGTTCTACCATTTTATTAGGACTGAAAATGTCAAGTTCCAATAGTTTGTCCCAAATCAAATCATCTTGCTCAATTTTTAGCTGATAGCGAAATTTCAATTCTACCGAATCCGTAGGACTATAGGGTAAAAAAGCATTTACGAAATCACGGTAGCTCATATTCTCACTGTCATCGATTGTATAGCTATCGTCAGTCATTCCCAATTGTACAAACATATTCCAAGCACGACTGAATCCAACTCGTCTCATGGTGCCACGATACAAAGTTCTGACATTATCCAATCCATAGACGGATTGGTATTTTAAGGAATCCCTATTGGCGTATGCTTCAAAACGTCCAAAACCTTCCACATCCAAGAATTCCGTTCTTCTAAACAGTCTATGGTATGGAATGTATTTGTAAGTACCTTCCTGTATGAATTTTGCTGCACCACCTTGCCCTGCCACCACTACATTTCGAGGATTCCACGTGAATTTGTAATTCCATAAATTGGTATCACTTTCCGGCGCTACCAGTCCACCTGTAAAAGATTCAAATAATATCATTTTTCCACCTTTGGCTCGAATGGCGTCTATGACCTTCATGGCACTCATGTGGTCAATGCCAGGGTCAACACCTATTTCATTCATAAACACCAAGCCTTTATTTTTGACCGCTGTATCCAAATCTTGCATTTCGGCACTTACATAAGAGGCAGTGACCATATTTTTACCAAATGTGATACAGTCTTTGGCAACTTCAACGTGATAGCGAGCAGGTAACATAGATATCACTATATCTGCGTTCTCAATCGCATCCTGTCGTGATTGTTTGTTGAAAACATCAAGACAGATGGCTTGTGCATTTGGATGGTCGCCAACTAACTTTTTGGCACTTTG
>JBBSLN010000432.1:0-2791 GCA_038255205.1 Flavobacteriales bacterium | reverse complement strand
TGATTGTTCAATGTCACTTCTTTAACCGTGAAAAATTTCTCTTCCATATTATAAAGATACTAAACTATTTTTAAAGAGATTTGCATCGTTGAGCCTATACCTATCTCGGAGTGCAATACTTTAATCCGACCGTCATGGTAATCCTCAATAATTCTTTTGGCGAGTGACAGACCCAATCCCCAGCCACGTTTTTTACTGGTGAAGCCGGGTTCGAATATTTTATTGAATAAGTTTTTTGGAAGTCCTTTTCCGGTATCCTCAACATTGATTTTCACGTATTTTTCTGTTTGAAATACACTGACCTTAAGCTTGCCTTTTCCTTTCATGGCATCAATGGCGTTTTTAACCAAGTTCTCAATTGTCCAGCTATATAACTGTGCATTCAGGTTCACATAAATTGGGTGTTCAGGTGCGAAAATTTCAAATTGTATCAAATTAGACGAACGTGCTTTTAGGTATTCATAAGATTCGACGGTTGCTTCAACAATATTTTCTTTTTTAAGTGTCGGAATCGAGCCAATCTTACTGAATCTATCCGTAATAATTTGAAGACGCGTGATATCCTTTTCGATTTCTAAAAGATAAGAAGGATTGACGTGCTCCGATTTGAGTATTTCTGTCCAACCAACTAAAGATGATAAAGGCGTCCCGATTTGATGCGCCGTTTCCTTTGCCATTCCTGTCCAGAGTTTGTTTTGTGCTGCTATTTTCGAACTTCTATAAAAGAAATAGACCACAGCTCCAAATAGGAAAATAATTAGTAGCAATGCGAGCGGATAGTATTTTAGTTTGTTTAGGAGTGGAGAATTTCCGTAATAGAGCATTCCGGGTTCAGAATTAAAAAAGTCAATTTCTATTGGAGAATTTTCGCTTTCAAGAGTTTTGACTAATTTTTTGAGCTGAACATCATCCTCAACGTCCAAACTATCGAGATTTCTAAAGCTGATTAAACTTTTATTGGCATCCAATAATAACATCGGAGTCGTAACAGTCGAATCTATTACAATATATTCGGCGACCTTGTTGATTTCGGCGTTGGCATCTGTATCATAAAGATTCTTGGAAAATTCAACATAAGAAAATGTCCAATTCTTCATTTTAACACGTTCTTCAGATTTAAAATGTTGAAAGAAATTGTAGGTATTCCAAAGTATTAATGAGATAATGATAAACGAGGCAAGTATTAAAAGCCATCGCAAAATATTTCGATTGATGTTGAATGTCATTCGCAGAAATTTTCAATTTTAAATATAATGCAAATATGTTAATATTATTGTCCGATAATAGGTTAAATCATTTTTATAGGTTTATCAATATCGTTACATTTGCTTTCTAACAATTTATAGATGATTTCTTTTGACCCAAAGGACCTTTCAACAGGACGACTTCATGGTTATTTATTGAGTTCAGTGGCGCCTAGGCCCATTGCATTTGCTAGTACTATTGATGCTGATGGGAATCCTAATTTATCGCCATTTAGTTATTTTAATGTATTTAGCACTAATCCACCCATCATGATTTTTTCACCAGCACGACGTGTTCGTGACAATAGTGTGAAACATACATTGGAAAATGTGGAGGCAACTAAGGAAGTGGTCATCAATGTGGTCAATTATGAGATTGTTCAACAAATGTCCTTGAGCAGTACAGAATATCCTAAAGGGGTCAATGAATTCGAAAAATCTGGGTTGACCATGCTCAAATCCGATAAAGTAAAACCTTTTAGAGTTGCCGAATCACCAGTTCAGTTTGAATGCAAGGTCAATGATATTATTAAATTAGGTAAAGAAGGTGGAGCAGGGAACCTTGTGATTTGTGAAGTATTAAAATTGCATATCACCGAAGAAGTCTTGGATGAAAACAGTATCATCATTCAAGAAAAATTGGATTTGGTGGCAAGAGCTGGTGGCAACTATTATAATCGGGCAAATAAAGGTTTTTTTGAAATACCAAAGCCTTTACAAAATCTTGGAATAGGGGTCGATGCCATGCCTGAAGCTATTAAGAACAGTATGATTTTGACTGGTAACGATTTAGGAATGTTGGGAAACATCTCAAAACTACCTGCACAAAAGGAAATTGATGAATTTATCATTGAGGTAGGCGAGCGTTATCCGAATGTCAAAGACATGGTACATCGTGAAAAGCATAAGATAGCTAAAAACTATTTGAGTTTTGGTGATGTAGAAAGTGCATGGAAGTTGTTGCTGTCATAGGGATGGGTTGAGGAATTAGGTTTGAGGAATTAGGTTTGAGGTAAAAGTATAGCGGAATCGTTAAAGAAATAGAGAGAGAGAATTAAATAAGTAATAGAATTAAATAATTTAGTAACATGGAAGTACAAGGAAAAATTAAATTAATAGGAGAAACCCAAACATTTGGAGCTAATGGATTCAGAAAAAGAGAATTGGTTGTAACTACCGAAGAACAATATCCTCAACCCATTATGGTAGAGTTCGTACAGGATAAAACCGATTTGTTGGATAATTTTAAAGTCGGTCAAGATGTTAAAATAAGTATCAACTTAAAAGGTCGTGAATGGGTAAGCCCACAAGGTGAGACAAAATATTTTAATTCAGTTCAGGGTTGGAGAGTGGAAGCTGCGCAACCAGGCGCTCAAGGCAATACGCCTCCAGTAGCTCCAACGGAAGCTTTTGCTCCAGCGAATGACCTTAACGAGGAAGATCACGACGATTTACCATTTTAAACTCATTCCTATGAATCCGATAGCTATCGGAAAGGAATCTTACGATAAGAACCTCAATGCTTAAAATCGTTGAGGTTTTTCTAT
>JBBSLN010000431.1:0-2808 GCA_038255205.1 Flavobacteriales bacterium | reverse complement strand
TATCAAGGTGCTCTTTCCGTCATCGACGCTGCCCGCAGTCGTAAAGCGTAATAATTGGTTGTTTTCTATCATTGGATGCAAATTAATGCGAATTAATGCGAATTTTCACGAATTACGTGAATTGCTCGAATTAATTCTCACTGTTTTTTGAGTTAACTATTCTTTTATAATTAAGGGAAGGTTGACCGAAATTAATCAGTATTCCCAATTCTTTTTTTGTTGCCGCCAAGTAATTCTTTGTTTGGGCATAAAATACCAAAGGAACCTGACTTACTGATTTTATTTCCACTATTATTTTGTCATAACATACAAAATCAGCTCTGTAATATTTATCTAATTTTTGTCCTTCATAGAATACATTCAATTTCACTTGGCACTTAAATGGAACTCCAAATTTTACGAATTCCTTTTTTAAGGCTTCCTCATAAACCGCTTCCAAAAACCCCGAACCCAACTCACGATGCACTTTCATACAAGCTCCGATAATCTTATAACTTTCTTCCTTATATAAAATTTTCCCATCGTCCATTATACTCTCTTTCTCATATAAGTCAATTCGCGTCAATTCGTTTAATTCGCGTAATTCGCGTAATTCGCATCTTTAGAAATATCCTTGGCGTTTTCTGTCTTCCATTGCAGTTTCAGAACGTTTATCGTCTGTTCTGTTTCCACGCTCTGTTTGACGCATCGTGGATACTTCATCAACGATTTTTGAAAGTGTATCCGCACTCGATTCGATACCGCCTGTAATAGTAATATCGCCCAAAGTCCTAAATCGTATTTTTTTTGTTTCGATTTTTTCGTCGGCTTCAAGAATTAGAAATTCTGAATGTGGAATCCATGACTCATTTCGCCATACAACTTCTCTTTGGTGTGCGAAGTACAACGAGGGAATGCTTAAATTTTCTCTCTCAATATAATTCCAGACATCCATTTCAGTCCAATTACTGATTGGGAACACTCTAAAATGCTCGCCTTCAAAATACTTTCCGTTGAAAATGTTCCACAGTTCTGGACGTTGGTTTTTTGGGTCCCATTGTCCAAAATCGTCTCTATGTGAAAAGAAACGTTCTTTTGCTCTTGCTTTTTCTTCATCACGTCTTCCGCCTCCGATGGCACAATCCACTTTGTTGTTTTCGATAGCGTCCAATAGAGTTATTGTTTGTAATGCATTTCGCGTTGCACTTTTACCTTTTTCTTCCGCAACTCGCCCTTCATCAATAGATTCTTGAACCGAACCCACAATAAGATTTAAACCTAGTTCCTTGATTAAATCATCTCGAAACTGAATTGTTTCAGGAAAATTATGTCCTGTGTCAACATGCATCAACGAGAATGGTATTTTTGCTGGAAAAAACGCTTTTCTAGCCAAATGCGTAACCACTATGGAATCTTTTCCTCCAGAAAATAGAACCACTGGATTTTGAAATTGCGCACAGACTTCCCTCAAAACAAAAATGGCTTCACTTTCTAATTCGTCTAAATAATTGAGATAATATTTACTCATCTTAAAGTTTCAATTTCGGAATTATAAAATCCACTATTCTTTTTACGGCATTCTCAACAGATTCATGTTCTGTTAGAATTTCAATATCTGGATGTGTCGGAGCATCATAAGGTGCGGAAATTCCTGTCATATTTTTAATTTCTCCAGCCCTTGCTTTTTTGTAAAGCCCTTTAACATCTCGTCGCTCACATTCTTCAACACTAGTGTTGATGTATATTTCGACAAAATTAACATCTTTGACAATAGTTTTGATGTTCTCGCGGTCTTTTTTATAAGGAGATACAAACGCTGCCAAAACAACCAATCCTGCATCAATCATCAGATTAGCTGTTTCTGCAATTCTCCGGATATTTTCGGTTCTATCTTCAGGAGCCAAGGTTAAATCACTGTTAAGTCCTTTTCTGATATTGTCTCCATCTAAAGTATAAGTCTTGATTCCTTGTGCATAGAGTGCTTCTTCCACTTTATTTGCAATTGTTGATTTACCTGACCCAGAAAGCCCCGTAAACCATACTAAAAAAGAATTATGTCCATTGGATTTTCTTCTTTCGGCAACGGAAACTTGATAGGAGTGATCAAATATATTCTCTTTCATTTTAGTTGTGAGTTACGTTTTTCAAGTCCATAATCTGATTTATGCCAGATTTTTTCATGTACGAAATAGAGCAGCATTTTAGTAAAGACTTCTGCCAGTCCTATTTTTAAGCCCGTCATAGGGTCTCCTGTGATTAGCCACGCCAGTGCCATGGTGTCCAATGTGCCTACTATTCGCCAGGTAATGGTCTTTAATGCATGTCTCTTATTGCTATTTTTAAAATAGATTTTAAACCAAACCCTTTCGTGGAAATAGTAAAGCAACATTTTTGTGGCCACTTCCGCAAACCCAATTTTCAAACCCGTCATAGGGTTTCCGGAAATAATCCAAGACAGCACGATGGTATCGATGGTTCCGATCAATCGCCATGTTATGGCTTTTGCAATGTGCCTTTTTCTTGAACAGTCCTTCATAATTTAGATACCAGAAACCAAGGGTTTAATAGATTTTCTTTATTATAAAGTAATGGTTTATCGGTCTCTTTTGAAATTACGGAAACTCCCACGGCGTTGCAAATCGCTTGACCAGCAGCTGTATCCCATTCCATTGTGGGCGCAAAACGCGGATACACGTCTGCGTTTCCTTCTGCAATCAAGCAAAATTTAAGAGAACTCCCTTTTGATACGATTTCGACTTCATTGCCTCCAATTTTTAAAGTGTCAATATAATTGACTGTTTCTTGGCTCATATGGGAACGACTTTCAAC
>JBBSLN010000430.1:0-2816 GCA_038255205.1 Flavobacteriales bacterium | reverse complement strand
TAACCAAACATTCGGTCGGCAGAGGCATTGGTTTCGGTAATTATTTGAAGTGAATCCACCACAACAACGCCTTCAGAAACTGAACCTAATAGAATATTGAAGACATCGTGCTCTTTGGTAAACATAATTTTAGGAATGTATTGTGATAAAATAAATCAATATTTTATTAATTTATGGAAGCAAACCTATAGTAATAAAAGAGGTAAAGATGACATATATCATAAATAATTGTGCTGTTTACCAATAAGTTTGTACCAAAAATAAAGAAAAGAATTTCCAACTAGGGCTTATCTTTGAAAAACAATCATAAATACTTTAAAATATATAATTATAAGTAAATCAATGAACTCATTAAATATTTTCTCAAAAGAAGAAGCGGTTTCTTATGTGAAATCCAATAGTCGTTTATTCACGCAAGGTGCAGCAATGACGCCCAATACATTAATCAATCAATTGTCAGAAAGGTATATGGAATTGGAAGATGTAGAAATCATCCAAATGCATACCGAAGGGCACGCAGCTTTTACAGAAGCTCCCTATAATCAGGCGTTTCGAATTAACAGTTGTTTTGTAGGCAAAAACGTGAGAGGTGCTGTCAATAGTATCAATGGAGACTATATTCCTGTTTTTTTGAGCGAAATCCATTTATTGTTTAAACGTCAAATCTTACCATTGGATGTCGCCTTTATTCAAGTTTCGTCACCGGACAAACATGGTTTTTGTTCCTTGGGAACTTCAGTTGATGTCACGATTTCTGCTATTGAGACGGCCAAATTGGTCATCGCCCAGGTAAATCCAAAGGTGCCAAGAACCCATGGTGATGGAATCATTCATATTAGTAAAATCGATTATGCCATTGAAGTGGATGCACCCATTCATGCGTCCTTTATAGGTATTCCTTCACCAGTTGAAGAAACAATAGGCAAATATGTGGCGTCTTTAGTGGAAGACGGGGCAACTTTACAGATGGGTATTGGTAACATTCCAAATGCAGCCTTGAGCAATTTGCACAATCATAAGCGATTGGGGATACATACCGAAATGTTTTCTGACGGTATTTTACCTTTGGTTGTAAAAGGCATCATTACAGGAGAAGATAAGGTGGTTAAACAGGGAAAGATTGTAACCTGTTTTGCAATGGGTTCACAAAAATTATACGATTTTATTGATGACAATCCGATAGTGCATTTTAAAGCGGCGTCTTATACCAATGATACCCAGATTATCAGAAAAAACCCGAAAGTAACCGCTATCAATAGTGCTATTGAGATTGATTTGACAGGACAGGTTTGTGCCGATACTATTGGTGCCTATCAGTACTCGGGAGTTGGTGGTCAAATGGATTTTATCCGTGGCGCATCCTTATCAGAAGGAGGGAAGGCCATCATAGCCATACCTTCCATGACCACAAAAGGATATAGTAAAATAGTTCCATTTTTAAAAGAAGGAGCAGGCGTCACTACGACCCGAGCCCACGTACATCATGTAGTGACCGAACATGGCATCGTTGATTTATTTGGAAAAAACCTAAAACAACGTGCCAAAGCATTGATTGATATTTCACATCCTGATGTACGTCAAACTTTAGAAGAGGCTGCTTTTAAAAGATTTAACTCGTCTATTCGCTAATGTTTTGAAGCGAGTATTCCTGAAAACTCTAATGAGTTCATAACTAAAATAAGACAAATGATACACAACATAGAAGAGAAAGAAATGCATTTTATTTTGGAGAACAATTATATAGGCCATTTGGGTTATATCTATCAAAACCGGCCTTATGTAGTTCCAATTACCTATTATTTTGATAACGTAAGAAATGCCATTATTTGCTATTCAGGTGATGGCCATAAAATGAATGCCATGAGGAAAAACACAGAAGTGTGTCTTCAGGTAAGCGCTATACATACAGTAAACGACTGGAAATCGGTATTGGTACACGGTAAATTCGAACAACATTTTGGCAGTGATGCGAAAGCCTATCTACATCAATTTTCTTTGGGCGTCAAGGATTTAATTATTGAAAAAGAGCATACAGAGCTCAATTTTATCTACGAGTTTTCAAGTAAAGCAACCGAAGAAGGCAATCCCATTTTGTTTCTGATAGAAATTGAGGAAATGACTGGGAAAAAGAGAGATTCTTAAATCATAGAACCCAAGAAAAGGACCAAGACCGTCCCAATAGATCGGGACAATTAGAACCAAAAACCAAGATTTATATTGAGCTTGTCGAAATACTTAAACCTTAAAAGTTTGAAAAACATAAGTTATAAAATTTATATTCAGCATGACTAACCATTTTTTTTTGCATTTATAAAAAACCGAAAAATGAAGGTTATAAAACAAAAGGCAAAAGAACTTTAAAAACTTAATATTTTGCAAAACTTCTTAAATTTTAATCCGACACTAATTTTCTTAAAAATATCTTGCTTCTTATCGGTTTTTACAGAACTCTGATGTGAACTCATTCATGATGAATGGAAAACATTCTGATTTTGCGGTAAATTCTTTATGACAATTGCAATTAAATGAATGACAAAAATGCACTATTAGCATTCCTTAAGTATCAATTTAAAACTGATTTCAATATCTTCTGATACGACGACAAGGCCAAGCATCTTTTTTGGTGCTGTAAGATTAAAGTCTTGAATGTTTAATTTGAGTTTCCCAGAAATCATCCAATCTTGGTCATGATAGAATTCAGTTGACATAAGGTAAGAATGGGATAAGCCAGCTATCTCAATCTCGATTAGGGCCTCCGCTTTGTTCTTTTTGTTAGGGTTTAGCTTGACTTCCTTCAATTTGAGTGTAATTTGCGG
>JBBSLN010000429.1:0-2816 GCA_038255205.1 Flavobacteriales bacterium | reverse complement strand
TGTTCTGATGCCCAGGTCCAACCCCAATCCGTCGCTTCTTTTGACCAATACCAGTCATCATCCTGCCACTTTGGTACTTCAGCGTCGACACAGGCTTCCGATTGAATCAAATATTTGTTGGGTGCTTTATCGTGGGCGTATTGCAAGGATTTCGGAAAATAATCATAGGTGCTTGCGTACCAATGAATCGCTGTCCCGTCATAATATTTGGAGGATGCGGCATCTTTATACATTACATCTACCCACTCCTTAAGTTCATTTCCTCGGTTTTGGTCGTATCCCAAAATTTTGACATCGTGTCCATCAGCTTCCAACTTTGGACCTAAATTATTTTTTACAAAATCAGTCATTTCTTCAGCCGAAAAAATCATACTCTCCCAGTTACTGTCATTTCCCAATGGTTCATTCTCTACTGTAAAACCCCAAATATCGATGCCTTCCGATTTGTAAGCATCCAAATATTTCGAAAAGAACAATGCCCATGTGTCATAATATTCAGGTAGCAATTTCCCGCCTTTCCAATCTTTGTTGTCTTTCATCCAAGGTGGTGCGGTCCAAGGTGATGCTATT
Organism: Flavobacteriales bacterium; assembly: GCA_038255205.1. GTDB lineage: Bacteria > Bacteroidota > Bacteroidia > Flavobacteriales > Flavobacteriaceae > JBPOFM01. The sequence continues at coordinate 2,246 of JBBSLN010000429.1, read as the reverse complement.
ATTTTAAAACCCTCCGTCGAGATTGCCATGGCCTCTTTAATCATCGGAATCATGTCGTCGCGGTCTTCATCAATTGAAAAATTTTTCAATTCCAAATCACCAGCTACTGGTGCATAGGAATAATTGCTCAAAGAAAAATCACAGGAATTCATATGTGTACGAGTTAAGGAATATCTTGCGCCATCATCACCAAAATAGGCTTCTAAAATTTTTGCCCTGTTTTCTATACTCAATTGATTCAACAAATAAGCAGATGATTCAGTAAAAGAACCTCCAAAGCCTGTAATGGTCTGAAATGTTTTATCTGGATTCAATCTTATGTTAACGGTGTCTCCAACTGCCGTGAAATCAGTCAGTTTAGTGAGTTTGTTGCCGCTCGCAGAGGTTTCAAACACATCTACTTTTAAGGGTTCAATCTTTTCGTTACAGGCCAATGTCATAAAAGCTAAAAATGTGATTGTATAAAACTTCCCTGTTTTCATGGTTATTAATTCCTTGTACTATTCCCTTTTGGCTTTAATTTCTTTAGCTGTCGGAGGCACCAAAACGTCCTTCATCAATTCCGATTTGTCGCCATTGTAGGTTTTTGTGATTTTATGTCCATTTCGGCTCAATCCATCAAAAGTGCCCTTATCCACTAGATCCCAAATGACATATTTTGCTTTGCCATCGACGGTAAACAATCCGAAGTGATTTTCGGATCCGTTTTCATTGGTTCCATCTTTCCATGGTTCGTTAAATGCTTCAAAATAAAAACAGGAAATACCAGCCTTATTTGTCCATTCGCGCATGAGTTCATAATATTTTGCTTCCTTGTATTCGTCCGTTGCCTTTGAACCTTCTGGACCGTAAAATCCATCGGAAACAGTTGCCCAACCAGTTTCTCCGATATGAATTGGTTTATTGACACCGATGCTTTTCATATAATTCAAAACACTATCGTATTGAGATTGCGCAAAATCTCTCGCACGTAACATTGCTGAATCTATTTTCGCGATGTCAGACAAATTCTTTTCAGATTCTGGAATCCCCCAAAACTCCGGATTGTAATGCGTGTTATGATATGGATAGGTGTGCATGGACACATAATCGACTGCATTCATCAATTTTTTGAGGTCTTCGGTGTGATAGCTGGCATCGCCTCCACCCCAAGACGAAAAATCATCTGAACTTGTAATCCATAAATCTTTTGGCAGTTTTCCGTTTGCCTTTAAATCCTGAAGATGGTTCACCCATTTTAAAATAACACTTGGCTGCACATAATAACTTTCAGCCCATCGCACCATTGCTTCATTGCCGACAGCCAATATTTTTACGATGTCGGGATAATCATTTGCCAATTGTACGGCTTTTTCAATCTGTGCTACATTGGCTTCACTCTCTGCATTATGGTCTTGTTTTTTATCTGTCCAGGCATTTTTGCAATCGATCCAGGCCCCAAGCATGACATACATTTCAAATTTTGGGTCTTCTTGTTTTAATTCGGTAATGGCTTTGAGGATATTAGTGGCTTCTGGTAAATGCACTTTATAATTACGGATGATTTTAATACCCATTCCTGAAAGTATCTTCATGTCATCCTTAAGTTCGTCCAAAGTTGGTTCAATGTCCAACGATTTTCCTCTATAGCCTCCAAAGGATATTGCCTGATAATCTGGATTTCCCAAGATGTCTTTAGCCGTAATATTTTTTGTTTGATTCACTTCAGTTGTTTTCGTTTCTTTTTTTGGTTTATTATTGCATCCAGCCAATAGCATAATTGCTGTCATTAACATTCCTTGCTTTATTAAATTTTTCATGTCATAAAATTTTAATTTGTACAATTATCATTTAGCTGCTCTACAGTTTGATTCATTTTAGTTACAGATATCTTTAGTGAGCGACACCTTAATGTGATTCACTTCTCCAGTTCTCATAAATAGTTTAGAGCTAGTTGCTTTGTCCATCGACAAGCCTCCAAAAGTTTGCGTGTCATTGTTTTCAAGCGTCACAGTGATGCCTATGTCATTTGAAAGCTCATAGATAATAGGAACTTGACAGTAGGTAAATGCCAAATCGTTTTTGCCTAACTGAAGTTCTTGATTATTATGATTGACATCAACATAATTGAAGACTGTATCGTTTGCCAAAAATTCATCTTTTCGAAGCATTGCAGGATTAAAAGTAATCTCTCCGTTTTTTACAAATACGCCAAGTTCCCCTATTCGAGATAGAATATCTTCTTTAACCTGTCCTGTCATTCCTGG
>JBBSLN010000428.1:0-2820 GCA_038255205.1 Flavobacteriales bacterium | reverse complement strand
GAAATTTTGGAGCTTTTCGCGCCCAATCAACAGGGATGACTTGGTCGACACTCCCATGAGAACAATAGAAATTGAGATGTGAATACTCTTTTTCGTTTAGATCATTTGGGAGAATATCTTCGTTGATATAGCCACTCAAAGCAATCACATTTTTTACTTTTTCAGGATAGTTGAGCGCAACGGCATAGCTCAAAATGGTTCCTTGACTAAAGCCTAATAAAGTCACATTATTTTTATTTACGGGATACGTGTTGCATGCCTCTTCAATAAATGTTACTATCAAATCTCTTGATTTTTTGGCTTGATCATTATCGTTCCATTTGTTCATTTCCGCATCAAAATTGATAGCGTACCATGCATTGCCGTAAGGCTGCATAGGATATGGAGCTCTTACTGAAATAATGAACAGTTCCTTTGGCAATTCTGAAGCAAAAGAAAACAAATCTTTTTCATCACTTCCATAGCCATGCAGCATGATGAACAAAGGAGCGTTTTCTTTTAAGGTTGAAGGTCGAGTTAAATGGTGTAGTGATAGGTTATTCATGCTTCTAATTTATATTTTTGAACCATTCTTGAAAAATAGGCCCTAAAATCGGCACTGGTTCATTTTTTCCTTTTAACGCCCAATACAAGCCATATAGCCAACTGACGAAAGTGATGACCCAAAATGCCGTGCCTAGCCAACTGTTCACATACTTTTCTACCAAGTTTGAAAAAATGAGCAATATGATTAGACCCAACATTTGCCTAATATGAAATGTTGTAAATGGATTTTTTTTCTCGAGGTTCATGATAATGGCAATAATCAATCCAACGAAAGTGAAATAACTTATAATTGCCAAAGTCTTGCCTTCTTCTATCGTTTGATTATCCATTAGTTACGATCATTTGGTTGTTAGCAATAATTCCGTATACTTTTCCCTTTAGGGCATGGCCTTCAAAAATGGCATTCTTTGAGCTTGATTTGATGTTATCTTTTGAAAATTTATAGTCTACATTTGGATTAAAGAGACTTAATTCAGCCTTATTTCCAATAGTTACCGAATTTGATTCCAATCCAAAGCGCTCTTTTCCTTTCGTCAATAAATCAATTGTTTTTTTGATGGTGAATAATTTGTTTAAGGCTCCAAATGCACTTTCAAGGCCAATTGTGCCGTTTATGGCATGGTCAAATTCCACTTTTTTATGTTCAATGTCTATAGGGTTGTGGTCGCTTGTCACCATATCAATTGTGCCATCTTTTAGACCTTCAGTCAATGCATCGCAATCGACTTGTGTTCGTAGAGGTGGAGTTACTTTGTAATTAGTGTTGAAGGTGTTCAGTTCATTATCGGTTAATATCAAATTATGAATGGCAACGCTACAAGTCACATCCAACTTCTGTTTTTTTGCGTTACGAATCAATTCTACTGATTTTGCTGTGGAAATTGTTGGAATGTGAAGTTTTCCGCCAGTATATTCCAATAAAAACAAATCTCTTACTATCTGCAATTCTTCTGCCAATGTTGGATTTCCTTTGAGTCCGAGAGACGTACTGGTTGCATTTTCATTCATGACTCCTAAACCTGAAATTTTGGATTCCTGTGGAAATGATAAGACCAAGCCTCCAAAATTGCTTGCATACTGCAACGCAACCTTCATAAGATTCGGATTGCTGATGGGTTTTTGATAATCATAAAAGGCAATTGCGCCGGCGTTTGTCATATCAAAGAGTTCTGCTAAATCTTCGCCTTTGCTTTCTTTGGTCAAAGCCCCAATTGGGTACAAAGTCACTGCGTTTCCAATCGCTTTTCCTTTTAGAAAAGAAATATCCGCATAACTATCTAGGGCTGGATTTGTATTACTATTCACGGCAACTGATGTAAAACCTGATAATGCAGCCGTTTTAAGCCCGTTCTCAATCGTTTCACGCTCTTCGTAGCCTGGCTCTCCAAAACTGACGCTGCTATCAAACCAGCCTTGCGATACGTGAAGGTTTTCTAGTTTGATTTCTTGGTAGTTCTTAGGGTTTTTAAGGTTTTTTGCAATCTGGGAAATCGTTCCTTTTTCAATTAAAATATCAAGAGTATAATTGTGAAAATCGCTTTTTGGATCCACAACGGTCGCAGATTTTATGAGTACGGTCATTTAAAGAATTTTAATATGAGCATTTCAATTATTAAAAAAGCTAGTGCAAAAATAACAAACCATTTCCATAGCTCATTCACATCTGTGGCACTTTTTATATCTTGAATCGCAGAAGCGATGGACGAGCTACTATCAACAGTGTCCATTGCCGATAGATTCATATAGTTTAAGTCACTTTCGTTTCGGTTGTAATTATAACTCAAATGCTGTAAAATTGTTTCTTTATTATTTACTGACAAAATGCCTGCAATATCAGGATACTCGTTGGTTTTAAGCTCTACTTTGTTCGTATAGGTTTGTTGTAAAGGCACCACTGAATTGTCATCAACTACTAAAGTTAGAATGTTGTCTTGTTGCAATTGGGTGCTAATATCAATAGTGTTTTCTTGACCGATGGTGTAATACAATTGCGGCACCTTTAGGCTCTGTTTCCCGATGTTATAAAGAACGGGCACAATCAGAGGTGAATTCTTAAAATTGGAATTCTCCTCATTCAATGCTGCAGAAAACGCAAAGACATGATTGGATTCTGACAAAAATGAAGAACCGTCCTCATAATTTAAAATAGACGAACCGCCTGAATTTACAACAAGATAATATGAATTCACTTTTGGATATTGAAAATTGGTTACTTTCTTGTCAAAAACATTAGCCAATAGCGGGTGTGAAAAGTTTATGGATGTTATTTTCGTT
>JBBSLN010000427.1:0-2821 GCA_038255205.1 Flavobacteriales bacterium | reverse complement strand
TTGGCCATCAACATTGATGTACACTTGCGCCTCCTTAATCATCGGATTGGAATTCAGGGCATTTTCCAAGACGTTCAAATCTATAATTTCTTTAGGCTTATTCGTAACACTCTGTTGATTTACTATTAACAATTTACTAACAGTCTCGTGTGTGACGAACAAATTTTCCTCTCCAAGAAACTTCACAATGGGTTCACTGACTTTTCTGTTAGAATTTCGAATGGAGGAAAACGCAAATAGAAAGCCAACTAAAATTAGCAAACCTATGATTTTTATGGAGTTATAATATCGTTTCATTGCTTAATGCTTTTTTAATATATTTTACTTCTTCTCCAATATCGCCTGCTCCAATTGTCAAAATTATTTGGGCATTTGATTGTTTTATTGCTGAAATTAACTCGGTTTTTGATATTAATTTTTTGTTGGGATTATCAATTTTTGTCAATAACCATTCCGATGTGATGCCTTCAATTGGCAACTCTCTAGCTGGGTAAATATCCAGTAACAGGACTTCATCAAACTGCGATAAACTTTTTGCAAAATCATCTGCAAAATCTCTTGTACGACTGAAAAGGTGTGGCTGAAAAATCGCTAATACTTTTTTATCAGGATACATTTCACTAACCGCTTGATGCACTGCGTTGATTTCTTCAGGATGATGCGCATAATCATCGATAAATACCAAATCATTTGTTTTGATTTGATAGGTAAATCGTCTTTTAACCCCTTTGTATGATGCTAATGCCGTGGCGAGCTGTTGGTGAGGGAGACCATATTCTACAGACATCGCCAAGGCAATTAATGCATTCGACAGATTGTGTCTACCAGGTAGGTTAAATTTGAAATTGTGTAGCGTTTGAGTTGGTGTTTTCACATCAAATTCATAACTGCCATTGCTAATTTTTATGTTTTTTACGGAATAATCAGAATCGTCCTCTATTCCATAGGTAATGCCTTTAAGAGGCAATCCGTTTCTAACGAATAACTTTCCGTTGGGTTTTAGTCTTTTTGAAAACTCAATAAATGATTTTTTGAGTTCTTCTGGTTCCCCATAGATGTCCAAATGGTCTGCATCCATCGAGGTAATGCACGCCATATCTGGAGACAAGGTCAAAAAAGAACGGTCGAATTCATCGGCTTCAACAACGGTAACTTCTGTTCCGTTAAGGATTAAATTGGAATTATAATTTTCACTGATCCCACCTAAAAACGCGGTAACTTCTACGTTGCATTCATGCATCAAATGTCCTAAAATACTGGTGGTTGTGGTTTTTCCGTGCGTTCCTGCGACAGCCAAACAGAAGGTGTTTTTTGTAATTTCACCTAGAACCACTGAACGCTTCAGTACCTTATAATTGCTGTTTTGAAAATAAACCAATTCTTTATGGTCTTTTGGGACTGCAGGCGTATAGACCACCAACGTGGTATCAGAATTTAAAAAAGTAGTACTTAAATTAGCTACAGAATCTTCAAAATGGACTTTGACACCCAAATCTTCAAGAGCATCCGTAATGTCCGTTTTCGTTTTATCATAACCAGCAACCACTTTTCCATTCGCCACAAAATAACGAGCAAGAGCACTCATTCCGATGCCTCCGATGCCGATGAAATAGACGTTAGAAGCCCATCCCAAACCCTTCCCAAAAGGAAGGGCTTCATTACTGGACGATATGTTAGTTTCTTTACTCATTTTGGTTTTTAGTTTCTTCCCTTCGGGAAGACGGAAGATGGGCTTTCAATAATTTCTCAACTTCATCCACAATATCTTTCGTCGCGTTGACCAAAGCGAGTTTCTTGATGTTTTTACTCAACTCGTATTGTTTTTCCGTCGATGATACCAATTGTGAAAAACGGTTCTCAAAATCGATATCCAAATCGGATTCCTTTATTAATACCGCCGCATTTTTAATGGCAATTGCCATTGCGTTTTTGGTTTGATGGTCTTCGGCAACATTAGGCGATGGAATAAAAATCACTGGTTTCCCTACAACGCATAATTCTGAAACTGAACTTGCACCTGCCCTTGAAATTATAAAGTCGGAGGCTGCGTAAGCAAAATCCATATTATTTATAAAAGCGTGAACCTGCACATCCATTTTGTTATTGTGTTTTTTGTACTGTTCGTAATACAACTTTCCACATTGCCATATAACCTGAACGTTTTGGGTTTGAAAAAATTCCAATTTACTTTCAATCAATTCGTTGATGCGTTTGGCACCAAGACTTCCTCCTAATATCAACAAGGTCTTCTTTCCTAAATTCAAGTTGAAAAATGCCTTTCCTTCGTTTATTTTGGTGTCGATGGACAACAAATCCTGACGAATCGGATTGCCTGTTTTAATCAATTTTTCTTTTGGAAAAAAACGTTCCAAACCATCATAAGCGACGCAAATTTTGTTGACTTTTTTTGCCAGAATCTTATTGGTGATTCCTGGATAGGAATTTTGTTCCTGTATCAAGCATGGCACTCTACTTGAGGCAGCCATATTCAATAATGGACCACTTGCAAATCCTCCAGTTCCGATGGCGACATCAGGCTTAAATCTTTTGACAATCTCTCTGGATTTCAATAAACTACTCATTAATTTGAATGGGAACATCAAATTCTTTGCGGTCAACTTTCGCTGAACACCTGAGATCCATAATCCTTCAATCTTGTAACCTGCCTGTGGTACTTTTTCCATTTCCATTCTATCCAAGGCACCAACAAATAAAAATTCAGCATCCGGAAAACGGAATTTTAATTCGTTTGCAATCGCAATCGCAGGATAGATTTGTCCTCCTGTACCGCCTCCGGATAATATGATTTTATATGTTTCTT
>JBBSLN010000426.1:0-2822 GCA_038255205.1 Flavobacteriales bacterium | reverse complement strand
GTTTATGTGGATACTTAAACTTTTGGATCTACACCACTTCATGACCAAGGTCACTCATCGATTCTTTGGTTTGGAGCAACATTGATTTGGCAAATCTTGCAGCCAAATTTCAGGGGATGAGCAATTTTAAACGAATTCTTTTTAGCATCCATAATGATGAGATGGAATATTCCATAAAAAATTCCAAAAACCTCATGCAACATATTGAACAATATTTAAATGAGAAATAATAAAATCCATTCAAAAAAAATTTAACAGAAATAGAAAAGATTGAAAAACTTTTATATAATTTAACATGCGCTAACCTTATGAAAACCAGTAATATGAAATCACTTCTCTGCACAGTCGTCGCGCTAGCTTGTTCTGTGGCTCTCTTCTCACAAACCTATATTACCAACGTCACAATTGCCGATGTAGAAAAACAAAAATTAATTCCAAATCAAACAGTAACGATTACCAATGATTTGATTAGCAACATCCAATCGAGCAAAAAAGTAAAGATTCCTCAAAATGCCACTTTTATTGATGGACGTGGAAAATACTTAATCCCAGGATTGACCGATGCACACATACATTTCGCCCAAAATGGTGGACTTTACACACGTCCGGATGCCATTGATTTGCAAAAATACATGCCGTATGAAAAGGAAATCCAATTGGCAAAAGACGACATGGAGCAAAAACTGTTGCGCTACCTCAAGCAAGGCATCACCAATGTCATTGACGTAGGTGCCAATCTTCATTTTTTACAACAACGAAACACTTTTCTATCCAACGATTCCGTACCCTCGATTTATATTACTGGACCTTTATTGACCACTTACGAACCCAAAGTCTATGAAAATTTTAGCGAGGATAAACCTTTTATTCTTACAACATCAATAGAGGAAGGCATTAAAGGCGTACAGCAGCAACTTCCTTACAAGCCTGATTTTATTAAAATTTGGTATATAGTAGGCGCAGATGGATTGGGCATTGAAGTCAGTGCCAAAAAAAACCTGCCCATCGTAAAAGCAATCATTGATGAATCACACAAAAACAATTTAAAAGTCGCAGTGCACGCCACAGAGCGTATTACCGCACAGTTGGCAGTAGAAAATGGGGCCGATTTTCTGGTGCATTTCGTTGAGGACGAAATCTTAAAAAATGATTTCATTCAATTGATGAAAAAAAACAAAACCGTTCTTATTCCTACTTTAATAGTACCATCAGGTTATAACAATACCTTCAGTCAAAACTTAAATTTTAACGAGCATGAACTTAAATATGCAGATCCATATCAATTGGGTTCATTATTGGATCTACAACACTTGGCTGATACAACGCTTACAAATAAATATAAATCTTGGACAATTAAGCAGGAAGCTAAAAGCAAAAAATCAGATTCTATTGGCAGGGCAAACATCAAACTGTTGTCGGATGCTGGCGTGCTTCTGGCAACAGGAACCGATGCCGGAAATATAGGTACCATGCATGCTTCTTCCTATTTACCAGAATTAAAAGCGATGAAAAAAAGCGGAATGAGTACTTGGCAGATTTTAACCGCTTCCACCATAAATGGCGCAAAAATATTGAATAAAGAAAAAGAATTTGGAAGTATTACCGTAGGAAAAAAAGCCAACCTCGTTTTGTTGGAAGCTAATCCTATTGAAAACATAGACAACGTCACAAAAATCAATCGTGTCATTAATAATGGACTCGTTTTCAATCCTGAAGAGATGCTTAAAGACACACCAGAAGATTTGGCCCAACGTCAATTGAATGGCTATAATTTAAGAAACATCGATGCCTTTTTAGAACCCTATGCTGATGATGTAGAAGTTTATTTATACCCAAATACAATACAGTTTAAAGGAAAAGCGACCATGAGGGAAACCTATTCTCAAATGTTCAAGAATACGCCCAATTTGCATTGCGAATTAGTGGGTAGAATTGTTCAAGGAAATATAGTAATCGACAAGGAACGTGTAAGATTTGGACAACAAATTATAGAAGCGGTTGCCATTTATCATATAGAAAATAGAAAAATTAAAAAAGTGTATTTCATTCAATAAAAACAATTTTAAATCAATAATATGAAAACATCTATCTATTTATCAGCAATTATTATCACGTTGATGATGAGCTGCGTTGACAAACCCGAAAAATCAACTGAACATAATGGTGCCAGAAATTCAAACTATTTCGATTATTCCAAAAGCGACGACCAGATTACAGGCGGCATCAAAATGATTCCCATCACCACCCCAAAAGGCACGTTTAATGTTTGGACAAAACGCGTGGGCAACAATCCCAAAATGAAGCTATTGTTGCTTCATGGAGGTCCTGGAGGTACTCATGAATTTTTTGAGAATTTTGACGGATATCTGCCAAATGAAGAAATAGAATACATCTATTACGACCAACTCGATTCTTATTACAGCGACAAACCCAACGACTCCACGCTCTGGACCATCGAACATTTTGTGGATGAAGTGGAACAGGTTAGAAAAGCGCTTAATCTCAATAAGGACAATTTCTATCTCCTTGGACAATCATGGGGAGGAATTCTTGCTATGGAATATGCCCTGAAACATCAGGAACATATAAAAGGTTTGATAATTTCTAATATGATGGCAAGTATTCCGGAATATGAAAAATATGCAGCAGATGTTTTGGGTCCTCAACTGCCACCTAATGTTTATAAGGAAATTAAGGCACTTGAAGCCAAGGAAGATTTTGGCAATCCACGATATACCGAATTGGTGACACAACATTATTACACCAAGCACGTCTTGCATTTGCCTTTGGAGGAATGGCCAGAATTCATCAATCGAGCCTTT
>JBBSLN010000425.1:0-2829 GCA_038255205.1 Flavobacteriales bacterium | reverse complement strand
TGGATGCTTTTTTGTTGTATATAAATAAAATTATTGTCTTGTCCAGCCAGCTCCCCAAGTTGCGTAGTCAGTTCCTGTACCATTACCATCTCCAGATAGGATGAAATCACCATTAATATTGAACATAACACCTGTATCATTTTTTACTTTTAGTGTTACATCAGTAAATGTAACATCTGTAACATTAAGGTCACCACTCACAACACCGGCTCCAGTTGGGTTGTCACCTGCATCCCCATCTAAATCGAATCCTTCTTCGAATCCTTGGATCAACACATTATTGAAGATGCCTTGAGTACCAGCTCTTAATCGAATAGCTTCCGTGCCTGCAGTATTGCCGACACCAATGATTGTTAAATTAGTGACTTTAGGTTTAGAGTAATAACCAGCGGCATTACTAAAGTCTGTGTTGAATCCATCAGCTTCAATTCCTTTGTCATGTTCTGCACCATGCTTTACATAGGCGTTAGTAATGTTACCTGTATAACCTTCAGTCCAGTCAAGTGAATCATCTTGAGCGTTTACTACAGATACAAAGCTAACATTTACAGTTCCTCCAAAAAATTCGACTCCGTCATCTTTACCTTCAAATACTTGAACGTATTCTACTAAAGTTCCATTACCAACACCGTAAAAAGAGATACCGTTATTTTCTGATTGACCATCAGCAGCACCACCAGAATACTCAACACGCACATAGCGTAGAGATCCGGAATCGTCAGCAGCATCAGTTCCGCCATAAGGTAAACTTGCGATTTCTGAAGTAGATGTTGCACTACCTGTTACTGAATTGACAGGTGCTTTACCTAATAGAATCAATCCACCCCAATCACCAGCTGCTGGTGAAGAAGCATCAGAAGTAAATACAATCGGGCTGTCTACCGTACCATTCGCAACTATTCTTGCGCCTTGAGCGATTGCAACATAAACGTCAGCACCAGAAGCCAATGCCCTGATTGTCATGCCCGCTGGAATTGTTAATGTTGTACCAGAAGCCATAATTAATGATCCGTTAACTTTATACGTGTTAATTGGATTTAATGTTAAGTTTTCAGTATAAGTTCCAGATAAAAAGATTGTTTGTCCAGTTGGGTTTGGGTCTGTACCTCCTCCATTGTCATTATTGGTAACACTATTGTCATTGATAACGATATCTGAAGTATCGTCAGTTGTACACGAGAATAACACTGTTACGAATGCAAATCCTAATAATAAATTATTTTTCATCATTTTTGAGTTTAATTAAATTTCTATTTTGGTTTATTTTGTTTAAAATTTATATTTTAGTTGAAGGCTAAAGTTCATACCTATTTTATAGTCAGATACACCTTTGCCATTTACTGAGTTCACCACAACATCGCCCAATGTTGTTTCCCGTATGTATGTTACAGAAGGATTAAGAAGATTTTTAGCACTGAAATTAACTTCTAGATTCTCGTTTAATGTGTTTTTCCAAATGAAGTCCAAAGTTGAAACACTTTTTTCAATCACATTTCCTAATTGGCCAGAGCCCAAGGCATCAATTCTATCAGAAAAATAAGAGTAAACTAAATTTGCCGTAGGTCTGTAGGTTCCAAATTCTGGAGAATAACTGATATCAGCATTGATTAATAAAGGTGATGCCCCTTGCAGTTCATCAGTGTCTCTGTTAAAACTAACGTCATAAGTTTCACCATCAATTTGGGTATATAAATCCTGTTCGGTATGCATATAGGTGGCATTCGCACCAAATGATAATTTTGCTCTATCATTTTCGTCAGTAATCAAGTTTTTTCTTAATTCTACCTCAAAACCATAAACGGTCGCTTTATCACCAGTTCTGAAATAACGCTGCGTGCCAGTTGCATCAGCACCAACTACTAGATTTACTGGATCTTTGATTTGCTTTCCGAAAGCAGCAACAGATAAAAGTTCACTTTTACTAAAAAACCATTCATACTTTAAATCGACATTAATGATTTCAGAAAATCCTTTTTCCAATAAATCTGGGTTACCACCAATTCGTGTGGTTACATTTTCATAGACAAAAGGGGCTATTTCTTTGAATTCTGGAATTGAAACTGTTTGGCTCGCAGTAAAACGTAAATTTTGGTCTTCATTTAAACTATACTTCACATTCAAACTTGGTAAATAGAAATTTTTATAGAAACGCTTTTCGTCTTCACCACTATTACCCAGATTAATAACATCATAAGATATACTTTGATCCAATGATTCAATTCGAACACCAGGCACAATTAATAATTTTTCACCAGCTTTAATTTCAGCATCTATATGTCCTGCATGTACGGATAAATTACCATTATATGTGTTTTCTGGTAAGCCTGGTCTGTTTGTGTTTGATAAAGTTGGAATGGTATTGATAACCTTTATTTCATAAATACCATTGCTTTGCTGATTCAAGTTTAGGTTTTCAAGGTTGAAGACGCTATTGAAATCATTCACATCTGTAACAGGGAAGCCAAAATCAACAATATCAAAACCATATCGAATGTTATCGAAAGTTCTTTCTTTCTCACGACCGTCATAACCGAAATTAATTTTCAGAGTTTCAGTAGGATTATAAGCGAGATTAAGGCGACTATTTAATTCCTCATCTTGAATATTCTGAAAATAACGTTGGTTATCAAAATCCACGTTACTATAAAAAGTTGGGTTTGTAGTGGCGTCATTATCAAGGGCAAATTGATAGTTTTCCAATGTAATACGTCTTCTATCTGGTTGGTTTGAATACACAATGTTGTATCCTAATCCCCAGTCTAAATCAAACTTACCTGACGTATGCTCCCCTAAAATTTGATTTACAAACATTCTTGTTTGATCAAATTG
>JBBSLN010000424.1:0-2830 GCA_038255205.1 Flavobacteriales bacterium | reverse complement strand
TGAATTTTGAATCGTGCGCGACATGGATTCCCCAAATCAATGGCGACTGCACAAATGTCTGAACAATTTTACTGGGATTCCCTTCTACGATGTCTTTGATAATGCCTTCGGTTAAAATCACAGCCATATCTATATCACCATCTCTCAAAGCTTTTGTCATTTGACCGGTCCCACCAGGATAGTCTTCCCATCTCAAGTTGATACCTGCCTTTTTGTATTCGCCATTCTTCAAGGTTAAATACCAAGAAAGATTAAAATGTTCTGGAACGCCTCCTATTTTTACTGTTTTCAATTTATTTTTTTTCTCGCCACGGCGCAGAGACGCCAAGCATTAATATTTAAAACTATGGATTTTTTTACAAAATATAATTACTATTCAACTAATTTACCCAGACAATAGTGAATCAAATCGTCTACAACCTCCTTTGGACGTTTGGTAAATTCACCAGTCGCTCTATTGGCAATAATAGCATTCATTGACAATGCTCGATGTCCTAAAAGTTTTGAAAGCCCATAAATGCCAGCCGTTTCCATTTCTAAATTTGTGATTGGCATGCCATTATAATCAAAATTTGCCAATTTATTATTTAACTCATCATCTTGTATCGGTAAACGAAGGATTCTTCCCTGAGGCCCATAAAAACCTACATTTGTTGCGGTAAACCCCTTATGTATAATGTCGGAATTGAATCGTCGCATCAAATCATCATCACATTTTACCACATAAGGTTTTGATTTTAACGGCGACCAATTTGTGTGTTTTACCAACGCTTCAGAAATGTCTTTAAATTGTACATGCTCGCTTTTATAAAAATGAAGCAAACTGTCGAATCCAGCGGCATATTCACTGATAAGAAACGAATCAATCGGGATGTCTTCTCGAATAGAACCAGAAGTTCCAATGCGAATAATCTCAAGGGAAGTGAGATGGTCTTTGATTTCTCTTTTCTCTAAATCAATATTTACCAAAGCATCCAATTCATTAAATACGATATCAATATTATCTGTCCCAATTCCTGTGGAAATTACTGTGATGCGTTTTCCCTTATAAGTGCCCGTTTGTGTATGGAATTCACGTTTTTTAGTCTGGAATTCAACAGCGTCAAAATAGGTAGTGATAGAATCCACTCGGTCTGGGTCTCCTACCGTTATGATGGTTGTTGCTAGATGTTCTGGAAGCAAGTTGAGATGATAGACGCTACCATCGGGGTTCAATATGAGTTCTGAAGCTTTTATGGACATTTATGTTGTTTTAATGAGCTTGTTTTCAGATATGCTGAATTGAAAATCATATTTCTTCACACCCCCGAAAATCATATCACTTTTTAATTCAAAAGCGAAGTTATGATGCCCCAATATTGCCTCATGTCCATTTCTGTTCAGTGTCAAACCGTTTTGGTCTTCTTTAAAAAAGCGTGATAATTTATCTATGATTCGGATGAATTGAGTATCGCCGTATCCATAATAACCTTGGTAATTCAGTGCATAACCTAACAGATGTTGTCTCGATTTAATTCCATAATCCTTCACGATTGTTAGGATATTCAATTCCAAACCAGCCAATCCCGTTTTGGAATCAGGAAATCGCTGCAAATGGGCTTTGAGACAATTGCTTAAATATAGAAAAGATGATTTGCTGACAATAAGAGGTTTAAACAAATTATGATCCTGACCGCAATAGGTTTTCCAAAGAGATTTCATTAAATCGATATCTTCTTCAGATAATTTTATCTTGTTAGCGTAATGCTTCTGAAGCTGTGCTGGTTTCAATTCTGAAAGTCCCTTTAAATCTTTTTCTCCTTCCACACGGCCACTGCAAACCAAATAGAGTGGAAGGGTTATATTTTTTTGCTGAATGAGACTTATGACGGCAAAAAGGTTGATATGGCAAAATAAATCGTATTCAAACCAAAGGATTATTTCTGAAAAGTTTTCAGGATGATTCAGAATGGAAATTTCGCTTCGAAATTCTTCTTCATTGACTTCAATATCATAAAATTTGAGTAGAAAATCTTTCCTAACCCTGTAGAACTCATCAGAATCAATGATTTCTGGCGTTGGCCCTTCACATAACATCTCTTGCCATGTCAACATCGTTCCTTCAAAACCCAATTCTGTCAGAAAATCTGTGAGGTCTTGCCCGTTCGTAATATGCAAACTATTTTTGCCCATTATCCTCCAACGCGTTTAATCGAAAATCCTTTTTCCTTTAGTATTTGCATAATTTTTTCCCGGTAATCGCCTTGAATGATAATGGTATCGTCTTTAAAACTGCCACCAACACTCAATTTGGTTTTCAACTCTTTTGCCAAAAGTTTAAAATCTTCGGTTGCTCCTGTGTAACCTTCAAGTATTGTAATGGGCTTTCCTTTCCGTTTTTCATACTTGCAGATAATCGGGTCGTCTTGGAGCCAAATATCGGAAGTATCTTCTGTATTTTCAGAAATTTCAGGAGTATGTTCGGGGAACAACTTTTTTAGTTGGTCTTCTAGATCCATTTTTTTTCAGTTTGCAGTCTGCAGTCGACAGTCGGCAGTTTGCATCCAAATAGACTGCCAACTGATGACGGAAGACCGTGTAATTATTTCTTGATTAGCCCCAATTCCACCAAACGCTCATGCAAGAATTCACCAGCAGTGATGTCTTCAAACTGTTTAGGATTGTCCTTGTCAATACAGCTTTCCAGTACATCAAGTTTCATTTCACTGATAGGATGCATAAAAAATGGAATGGAATAGCGAGAGGTTCCCCAAAGTTCCCTTGGCGGATTGATAACTTGGTGAATCGTTGATTTTAATTTGTTATTCGTATGCCTTGACAACATATCTCC
>JBBSLN010000423.1:0-2830 GCA_038255205.1 Flavobacteriales bacterium | reverse complement strand
TTTGGAATATTGCAGTTGGTCCAATTTACCAGATGAGGATTTTGTCTTGCAGGACGATAAACCTTGGGTCATCGGCGAATTTGTCTGGACAGGTTTTGATTATTTGGGCGAACCAACACCTTATGACGAAATGTGGCCATCCCGAAGTTCTTATTTTGGAATCATTGATTTGGCAGGATTGCCTAAAGACCGGTACTATTTATATCGCAGCCGATGGAATACCGTAGATGAAACATTGCATATTTTGCCGCATTGGAACTGGAAAGGTCGTGAAGGCGAAATCACTCCTGTTTTTGTGTACACCAATTATGATAGTGCCGAATTATTTCTTAACGGAAAAAGTTTGGGCATTCAGAAAAAAAATAATTCCACACCTCAAAACCGATATCGACTGATGTGGATGGATGTGAAATATGAGCCCGGAACGCTGAAAGTTGTAGCCCTTGACCACAATGGAAAGGCGGTATTAGAAAAAGAAATCCATACGTCTGGCCAACCTTACCAAATTATCCTTGACCCAGATATAAACACCTTAAAAGCCAATGGTGAAGATTTAGCTTTTGTAACCGTTTCTGTTGTTGACAAAAGTGGAAACCCATGTCCTACAGCGACAAATCAGTTGGATTTTAAAGTCAAAGGGAAAGGAAGTTTCAGAGCTGCCTGCAATGGTGATGCCACTTCCCTTGAACTATTTCATTTACCAACGATGAAGTTATTCAGTGGTAAATTGGTAGTCATAGTTCAATCTTCAACCGAAGTCGGAGATATTGAATTAACTGTTTCCGGGAAAGGATTAAAATTAGAAAAAGTCACCTTGAAGAATCTGAAATTATAGGCAGAATCAATTTAATTTCTTTTTCAACATACACAAAACACCTAATTCCTCGCGAGAAAGATTTTCGTTCTTCTTTAGTAGTCTATCTACTTCATTTTGGAAATAATTGATTGTTTTGCCATCAATATATTCTTCAATCACTCTCGGATCGATATATGAGCCACGCGCAACTGATGGTGTATTCCCCAAATGCTCACTTACTTTTACTACGGCATTTCGAATGTTTTTATCCAATGCCTTTTGATCTTTTTCTTCAATTGCTCCAATCTCGTCCAAGGCCATCGCGGCAATTACTGTTCCTGCCCAGGTCCTAAAATCTTTTGCTGAAAACTCTTCTCCCATCACCTCTCGAATGTACGCATTGAGATGCTCGCTTTTTACATCTTGCCGTTGGCCGTCTTCATCAATAAATTTAAAAATTTCATACCCTGGCAAATCATCAATTTCTTTGACGATTCGTGCCAATTTTTTATCAACGATATGGCGTTCTTGTTCTTTTCCAGATTTACCAATATAATGGAAAATGAGCTCGTCGCCTTCAATCTGCATATGTTTGCTGCGCATGGTGGTCAGTCCATAACTATGATTTTCTTTAGAGTAACGGTCGCTGCCAGGTCTAAAATAGGCAGCTTCCAATAAGCGAACCATACAAGCTAAAACCTTTTCTCTACCCAATGTGCGTTTGCGAAGATGCTGACCTGTCACACGTCGCATATGCTCCAGCTGGTCTGCAAAATTGAGGATTCGGTCAAATTTTTCTTGGTCTCTTTTGGCTCTAAATTTCGGATTATAGATGTATTGCTTGCGGTCTTTATCATCTCTTCCCGTCACTAAAATTTTGGCGCTTTTCTTAGAGTCAATCTCAACCTCAGTCCAGGCAGGTGGAATGACCAAAGATTTGAACCAATCCTTTAACTTTTCATCTTTAATGGTGTTGTTCGATTTGTCCACATACCGAAAGCCCTTACCATGTTTTTTTCGAAAATACATAATTTGTTTTTTAACGGACTAATTTAAAACAAATAAAAAATGGAATACCTACAATTGTTAACTCAAACGGAAAGAAGAAATATTCAACACAATTTGCTTTTAGGAATAAAAAAGTGCCATTGGTTTGAACAGTTTGTCTGCAGGATTATATTCGTAGCTCCAAAGTGTTGGATGAAGGCACAAACCTCGCGGCACTTAACCCCGCGTCTATTTTTTAAGGTTATCAAAGTAGTCTTCTTCTTATTTTCTCTTTAAAAAATTGAAATAACATAAGGTTTTCTTGCAAATTGTATTTTAAGCGAAAAAGCATGTTATAAAATTATATTTGCTTTAAACATTTATAAGCTCACAATTTTTGTCTGCCCTACGCATAAGTATGTGTTTACTCGCCTAGGTTATTACTAAGCTCTTTTTATTGATACATAAACTTATCAAGCGTTAGTTTTTGTTTGATGTCCTCCAACTGTATCACCTTAACGCTCTTTGTTTCGTTCGGCAGGCCATAATTCTTGTAGATGGTATATTTTAAATAGTTGGGGTTTATGGATGGCTGTTCGTTAAGTGATTCAATGTTTATTATCCATTCACCCGCCTCGGCATCATCGATGATGTAGGCTTCGGTGGTGTAGCCATTCTTTATTTCATCGAGCATGCGTTCACGGTTGTTAAATTTGGTATGTGACCATTTGTAGAATTTTTTCTGTGGGTTCACAAACTGTATCTCAAACTCTGCATTGGGGTCGTTCCATTCGAACACGATACGCAGGTCCTGCTTGAATTTTGCGGTCAACAGATCTCCGGGTAAATCTTTAAACTGGACTTCGCTTCTATGAAGGGCCAACAAGTGCATCAGTTCTTCCGTCATGGTTTGTTTGATACCCGTAAAATCCACGCCTTCGATACTGTTGTTCAGCATCTGTTTGTAGAGCCGCATCGCTTCGCTATAAAAACCGGTTGCACTATAGATCAAGGCAAGATCACGATAGGATTGTGAATCTTTAGGAC
>JBBSLN010000422.1:0-2834 GCA_038255205.1 Flavobacteriales bacterium | reverse complement strand
TCGCAAAAATTCCGACTGATCAAAAAG
Organism: Flavobacteriales bacterium; assembly: GCA_038255205.1. Classification (GTDB taxonomy): domain Bacteria; phylum Bacteroidota; class Bacteroidia; order Flavobacteriales; family Flavobacteriaceae; genus JBPOFM01. The sequence continues at coordinate 2,807 of JBBSLN010000422.1, read as the reverse complement.
TATTGGACAGTTTAGCGAAAGACCGGAATTTTGCTTATTACCAATTAGGCTCCATTTATAAGGAAAAATTCAAGGAATATAATCTGGCAAAAGACAAGTTGGAAAAGTTATTGAATAACAATCCTGAAGAGCGATTGATTCTTCCATCTAAATATAATTTATATAAAATTTATCAGGAATTGAATCTTAATTCTGAAGCTGAATTTGTAAAGAATGACATCATCAACAATTATTCAACCTCTCGCTATGCGGAAATTTTAAGAAATCCAAATTCGGGATTAGCGAAAGATGAAAATAGTCCTGAAAGTCTCTACGAGAAACTGTATGAAGATTATAACAATCAACAATTCCAACAGGTCATCGACCAAGCTGAAACTTTTGTCACACAATTTGAAGGCGACCCAATTGTTCCCAAATTTGAGATTTTAAAGGCTTCAGCGAGAGCACGATTATACGGTTTTGATGGGTATAAAGAAAGTGTCAATTTTATTGCTTTAACGTATCCAAATTCGCCAGAAGGTAAGCGTGCGCAGGAAATTGTGGAAACAGTGATTCCAAGTTTGGAAAATAAAGAGTTTGCAAAAGATGAGGACTCGAAGAAATTTAATGTGATTTATCAATTTGATAACACTTCCAAAGATGATATCGACGAATTTGTCAAAAAATTGGATGAAGAGATCAAGCAGATCAGATATTACGATATGACTACATCCAAGGACATCTACGATAAAAACACGACTTTTGTAGTTGTACACGGACTGAAAAGCATTCAAGGCGCAAGCGGTTTTGCTGATTTGTTGACAGAACGAAAATCAAAAATTACCAGACCCTATATTGCGATTTCATCAGAAAATTATGGAATTGTTCAAATGCATAAAAATTTAAATGAATATATAGCACTAAAATAAACCGACACAACCATGTTTTCAGGTATAAAAAAAGAGCATATGGCAACAGAAACAGGAACACAGCAAAACACAATCGCTAAAGGCTCTACCATTACAGGAGATATCGTAAGCGATGGTGATTTTAGAATTGAAGGGACGATACAAGGCAATGTAAAGACACCTGGTAAAGTTGTTTTAGGCAGAACAGGAATCATAAAAGGTACTTTAACCAGCGCCAATGCTGACATAGAAGGCAAGTTTTCTGGCAAGTTGATACTTACAGATACTTTGTGCTTAAAGGCAACCGCGTATGTTGAAGGTGAGGTTGAAGTCGCTAAATTAGCCGTAGAACCAGGAGCAACTTTTAATGCTACCTGTGTCATGAAAGGAACTGTAAAAGAAATGGGCAATGCAGGACAAAGACCACAGCAACAAGAGCGAAAAGAAGGGCAATCCGCTTAATTCTACTTACGCAAGGTATTCAGGTATGGCAATACAAATGATTGCTGTAATTGGTGTTGGCACGTTCATCGGTGTCAAACTCGACGAAAAATTTCCAAATGAACACAACTTATATACAATAGGATTATCTTTGGCTTCTGTAATAGGTTCGATGGTTTTGGTTATAAGCCAAATCATTTCCAATTCGAAAAAAGATAATAAATAACAAAGACCCAAGACCGCTTCGATTTTGGAATCAAGAATCAAGACAAAATATAATTAGCAATCAAAAAATTCCTTCCCTTTTTTCAAGGGAAGGTGGCTCAAATCCCAGAAAGGGGATTTGAGACGGAAGGGTTCCTTTTTAAACCCAAATCAAAAATCAAACCAACCAAATGAACCGAGCCTTCAAATCAAGAGAACTTTCCTTTTTAATCCAAAACATAGCCGTTTCATTGGTCATATTCGGAATTCATGCTTATTTGATTTCTTATTTAGCCGCAGATTTTGATTTCTTTTTCCCTCTTTGGCAAATTTATCTATTCCATTTTGTAGTCACGACGATACTTTACACCATTATCAATTACAAATATTCGAATGGTAATACTGAAATATTCAATACGTTTATGGTCATTACATTTCTTAAAATGACTTTGTCTATTGTGTTCTTGTTACCACTTTTACTGTCCGATTTTGAGAACAAACAACCCGACGTTTTCAACTTTTTTATACCGTATTTCTTATACCTGTTTTTTGAAGTGTATTCGGTCACACAATTCCTTCAAAAAAAGCCCTAATAATCATTGTTTTAATAATGTAAAAAAAAGTGTTTGACAATTAACTTATTGTGTGTACATTTGCACGGAATTTAAAGCAAGGTATTTTTAAGCAATACGGAATGACATTAAACACCTTTAGAAACGTCCTTTTTTCAGCTCTTTTTATTGCAATTTCCACAATGGGATATGCTAACCAAGACTCTGAAAATCCAGAAAACGAAAAGTTCGATGCCAAGGGAATGATTTTGCACCACGTTAAGGACGCACATGAGTTTCATATCATCGATATCAATGATAAGCCTATTGGTATTCCTTTGCCTATCATTCTTTATACCGATAATGGCTTGGTGACGTTTATGTCAAGCGAATTCCATCACGATGATTCTGGAAGTTACATCGTAGAGAAAAATGGAATGAAATTCGTCAAACTTCACGAAAAAATATACCAACTAGATGGAGATGCAAGTCAAGTTGCTTTTGACGAAGAACATCATCCCACGAATGCTTCTAAACCTTACGATCTATCAATTACGCGAAACGTATTTATGATGTGGGTATCAGTACTTGTTCTGTTGTTGATATTTGTAACGGCTGCTCGTTCTTACAGAAAATCAGAAGGGACCTTGCCAAAAGGTGTTGCTGGATTTATTGAGCCATTGGTGGTTTTTGTAAGAGACGAAATAGCAAAACCAATGATTGG
>JBBSLN010000421.1:0-2843 GCA_038255205.1 Flavobacteriales bacterium | reverse complement strand
CTCTTCAACATACACATCTACCGCACCATCCACAGTTCCTGCCAATTTCCCGATTTGGTTTGCATAAGTTGACAGTTGATTTAAATCCTCGCCATAGATTTTAATAGCGACATCTTGCCGAACTCCAGTCATCAACTCATTAAAACGCATTTGTATGGGTTGTTGAAAACCAAAGGTTACGCCTGGAATGACTTCCAGTTTTTCTGCCATTTTATTCGCCAATTCTTCCCTGTTGGAAGCCGAAGTCCATTCTGATTTATCTTTTAAAATAATCATTAAATCGGCAGCCTCAATGGGCATAGGGTCTGTAGGGATTTCTCCTGAACCAATTTTGGAAACCACTTGTTCTACCTCTGGGAAATTGTCCAATAATATTTTTTCGGCTTTTGTTGTGGCTTTAATAGTATTGGATAGTGAACTTCCTGTTATAACTCGCGTTTCCACTGCAAAATCGCCTTCTTCAAGTGTGGGTATAAATTCGCCACCCAAACTTTGGAACACTAAAAAGGCAACAACAAATAATGCTGTAGTTGCTGCCACAACTAAAATCCGTGTTCGCATTGCCCAATGAATAATTGGATTGTAAATTCGGTAGAAGAAGTCCATTATTTTATCGGAAATATTCTGTTTATGCTCTGTATTTTTACTCAATGCGAGTGCCGACATCATTGGAATATAGGTCAATGATAATATAAAAGCACCCAAGATGGCAAAACTTACCGTTTGTGCCATTGGACCAAACATTTTTCCTTCAGTACCTACCAAAGCCAAAATTGGTAAATACACAATTAGGATTATGATTTCTCCAAACGCTGCTGAATTTCTGATTTTACTTGCAGATTGAAATACTTCTTCATCCATTTCATCTTGTGTGAGTTTCCGTTTCAATTTCAACGCACCCAAATGAAATAAGGTCGCTTCCACGATGATAACCGCTCCATCCACAATCAACCCGAAATCGATAGCTCCCAAACTCATTAAATTTGCAGAAACGCCAAATAAGTGCATCATACTGAACGCAAAGAGCAACGCCAACGGAATCACAGATGCCGTAATTAAGCCCGCACGCCAATTCCCCAAAAGCAAAAGCAAAATGAAAATAACGATGAGCGCACCTTCCAAGAGGTTTGTGGTAACTGTTCCAATGGCATTATCGACCAATTTAGTTCTATCCAAAAAAGGTTCGATTGTTACGCCTTCGGGCAATGTTTTTTTGATGGTTTCAATTCTATCCTTTACATCTTTAATAACAGTTGCAGAATTTGCACCTTTCAGCATCATTACAATAGCACTTACAACTTCGCCCTCGCCGTTGCGTGTGGTTGCACCATAACGAATAGCTTTTCCTGTTTGAACGGTTGCCACATCCTTTATTAAAATGGGATTTCCGCTTTCGGTCTGTTTGACCAAAATATTTTGAATGTCTTCTATCGAACCGACCAATCCTTCACTTCTTATAAATAAAGCCTTGTCATTTTTTTCGATATACGCACCGCCTGTATTTTGGTTGTTGCTTTCCAAAGCGTTAAAAAGTTCGGAAATTGAAATACCCATTGCATTTAATCGCTCTGGACGTATAGCGATTTCATATTGTTTTAGATACCCACCAAAACTGCTGACATCGGCAACGCCCTTTGTTCCCAAAAGCTGGCGTTTAATGACCCAATCCTGAATCGTGCGAAGTTCGGTTGCTGTGTATTTATCTTCAAAACCTGATTTTGTGGTGATGACGTATTGATAGATTTCGCCAAGTCCAGTTGTTAAGGGTGCAATGCCAGGTTTGCCGATACCGTCTGGGATTTGGCTTTGTGCATCTGCAAGCCGTTCGCTTACTTGCTGCCTTGCCCAATACACGTCTACATCTTCCTCAAAGACAATGGTAACAACAGACAACCCAAATCGTGAAAAAGAACGGATTTCATCAATTTGTGGAATGGTTGCCATTGTTAGTTCAATTGGAAATGTGATTAAACGCTCAACCTCTTGCGCTGCAAGGGTTGGCGAATTTGTAATGACCTGAACTTGATTATTGGTTATATCGGGAACAGCGTCAACAGGAAGCTGACGAAGCGAATAAACACCCGTAATAATAAGGGCTAAAGTGAGTAATCCTATAACCAATTTATGGGTTATGGAATATCTAATAATGTTATTAAGCATAGAAAAGATTTAATGAATTTATAAATTGACTTTTGTTATCTAATGATTATTTAGGTAACTGGAATTTATATATACCTGCATTTGCAGGTAAATTCATTAAACTTTTGGGGGTTGGAAAAGAGATTCCAGATATCGGGAATCGATATTGGACGTGTATTTATTAAAAAGAGACTGTTCTTCGGAAATAAAAGTTTTCAACAAAGACATTTGAAATGGTGTAAAAAACACAAAATGCGAGCAGCATTGGTGGCTGTTATGAATAGGTAAATCCTCGTGTTCTGAATCTTGATGATGACCATTCGCATCGTGATTGTCAGCTATATAATCTTCATAAACAAAATCGAAGAAAGAATCGCCATCAAAGCTCTTATGTTCTTGGTAATGGGAAATAAAATTAGATATTTTTTCAAGTTGCTCGCAGATTTCCATATTGGCAGATATTCCTTGGAAAAAGAATAAAAAAGACATTGATATGGAAATTATTATTTTCATAAAGTTTGACAAAGATACATATTATTATATGCAATGGTTATGCAAAATATAATTGGAATAGCTCAATGATTTTTTTCAATCACAAAAACCACAATTTATCTTTTGCGTGTTCGGGAACGGTCTGTTCAAAACGAGGTGCTATTTGTGCTACCATTTCAGGGTATTTAATAGTAATTGGAACGTTTTGTTGT
>JBBSLN010000420.1:0-2845 GCA_038255205.1 Flavobacteriales bacterium | reverse complement strand
AGCTAAAAGGCTATCAAGCATTTATTGAAAGCCAGCAACTCGAAAACAAGAGCACTAACAATTTGCCCGACCCACAGCTTTCTGGCTTTTATTTGCCTTTCGGCGACAATGCAACGGGAGATTATACCGAATATCAAATCTCACAGTCTTTTGAATTTCCTACGGTATATGCTGCACGTGGCAAATGGAACGAATCTAAATCACAACAGTTAGAATACGCCTATGAAAAAAGAAGGCAGGAAGTGTTGCTTAATGCCAAGGAACTTTTAATAGATCTCGCTTTTTTACAAAAGCAAAAAGCTGTGGAAACCGAAAGGAGAACCCAAAGCAAGCAGATTTTTGACCAAATTCAGGAGCTTTTTAATAAAGAGCAAGTAGGGATTTTAGATTTGAATAAGGCTAAAATTGCCTGGATACAAGAGCAATTTGTAGTTCAAAAGATTGAAAGCGATATTCAAATTCAATTGTCAAAACTTAAAACATTGAATGGCGGAAATCCTATTGACGGCATTTCCTCACAAATTGTCTTGCTTGTTGAAATTGGTACAATAGAAAATCTTTGGCAAGAAAAATTATCGAATGAACCTCTATTGCAGGAATTGAATGCTAATGAAGCTGCTTCACTTCAAAAAGTGAAATTAGAGAAGAATAAAGTGTTGCCAAATGTAGCTCTTGGCTATAATTATCAAGGTGTTAGCGGAAACAATTATTCAGGGTTTTATGGAGGTATTTCGATTCCGCTTTGGAATAGCAAGAACAAGGTAAAAGCTGCCGAAGCAAATTATGAATATCAGCAATCCAATACCGAAGTAATCACCACCTCGCTTTACACACAATTTCAGGAAATCTATAATCAATACCTATTGATGCTCGAAAAATACAATGAGTATCAAACCACAATGGGCAATTTAAATAGTGAGCAATTGCTTTTTAAAGCTTATCAGTTGGGCGAATATTCGTTTATGGATTATTATATAGAGCTTCAGTTTTACAGAAATGCATCTGATAAGATGCTGCAAATGGAAAAGGAATTACAATTACTACAAGCACAATTATTAAAACATCAATTATAACTTTTAAAACTTACAATTATGAAAATTTCAAAACTAGTATTCGCAATAGCAATCGCATCAACTTTTCTGGTAACCTCTTGTAGGGACACAAAAACCGAAAACACCGACGACCACGGCCACGAACACGATGCAGATGGAAACCATATGAACGAGGAAACTTTGGAGCAAGAAGAATTTGAAGTAAAAACGGATTCTATGGAAATGAAGGAGGAATCACACACTCACGATAACGGTTCAGAACATGACGACCACTAAAAAATAAAAGATAAAACATCCATGACTTAAATCATTATTGCATAAGGCTTTGATTATGTGGATGTAACGTGTGACCGATTGAAAAACAATAAATATAAACACATGAAATATATACTAATAGTGCTTGCCTTTATGGCGATGGCTTGTATTGACAAGGCAGAAGATGCACACGCACATAATGAAGATGGTAGTCACCTTGGAGAAGAAATCCCGAGATTAGACCATACCATTTGGACAGAGAAAACCGAATTATTTGTAGAATTTCCTGCATTAATTGTTGGTAATTCCAGCAGATTTGCAGCCCACTTTACGGTATTGGATAAGCATCAGCCCGTGCGTGAAGGTTCGGTTACAGTTAGTTTGATTAAAGGCGATAAAGGATTGCGAAATACCGTTGATTCACCATCATCGCCAGGCATATTTTCGCCCACAATTCAGCCGAAAGAAGCAGGAACATACCAGCTTGTTTTTGAATTGATAACACCTGAATATTCAGATAAAATTACAATTGAAAATGTAACTGTGTTTGCCAATGCAGATGATGCTATTAAAACCTTAGGCCCTGCCGAAGATGATGGAAGTGTCTCGTTCCTAAAAGAACAGGCCTGGAAAATCGATTTTCAAACCGCACCTGTAGTTTCTGGTAAAATTTACGATGTCGTCAACACTTCTGGTGTTTGGATGCCGTCACCAGGTTCTGTAAAATCGCTGGCAGCGAAATCTAATGGTGTGGTTGATTTTAAAGTAAATAATCTCACGGAAGGTACCGCGGTAAAACAAGGTCAACTATTGATGAGTTTAAACAGTCAGGGCCTGGCATCTAATAATTTGAGTACCGAAATTGCCAATGCACGTGCCAATTTTGAACAGGCAAAAGCAGAATACGAACGTAAAAAGGAACTGTACGAATCTAAAATTGTCCCAAAAGCTGAATTTGAAAAAGTGGAAAGCAATTTTTCAATAGCAAAATCCAATCTTCAATCGTTGACATCGGGTGTTTCGGGCGGAAGCAAACAAATCCGTGCCCCTTTTGATGGATTTATCAAATCAATTACCGTTTCCAATGGCGATTATGTAGAACAAGGCGTTGCACTGGTAACTATTGGTGCACATCAATCCAAAGTGCTGAAAACCCAATTAGCACCCAACTATGGACTTTCAATGGAAAATGTACGGGGTATTTGGTATCAAACCACAGATGGAGAATGGAAAAACGTAACCGATGCCGAAGGCAAAATTCTTTCTATCGGTAAAGATGTGGAGCGCGAAAATCCGTTGATTTCAGTTTTTGCTCAAGTAAATGCAGAGGTCGATATGCCGGAAGGAAGCCTAACGCCAGTTCAAATAGCGATGGGCAATGCCACCCAAAACACCATAATTCCTGTTAATGCCTTATTGGAAGACTATGGAAGTTATTCGGTTATCGTGCAACTTTCAGGAGAAAGTTTTGAAAGACGACCTGTGAAAATAGGAAAGCGAAATGGCGAAAATGTAGAAATATTGCAAGGTCTGGAAGT
>JBBSLN010000419.1:0-2848 GCA_038255205.1 Flavobacteriales bacterium | reverse complement strand
TCATAATTTAAAATAGACGAACCGCCTGAATTTACAACAAGATAATATGAATTCACTTTTGGATATTGAAAATTGGTTACTTTCTTGTCAAAAACATTAGCCAATAGCGGGTGTGAAAAGTTTATGGATGTTATTTTCGTTTCTGATGGATTCAACGACTTAAAACTTGGCAATAAATAGTTGGCAAATAGTTGATTATAAGAACTTAATAGTGATTCATTTGAAGGAATAAGTATAGTATATCCTCCATTATCTATGAAAGAATTTATAGCAGTTATTAACGAATTTGGAAGGTCTTTCAACTCATTTAGAACAATCAAATTTTGAGCTTCCAGACTGTTGTAATTGAATGCGTTGAATTGTACTGAAGTATATTCAAACTCATCATCTGTATAAATTTTATTTAAAAACGCATCATCCGATTGGTTAATGGAAAGTACCTTAATTTTCTCACGTTTATTGATATTAAAGAACAACATATTGTCAAATTGAAGATTCGCATCCTCAATCATTATTTTTCCATCAAAAGCCTCATTCAGGGGTATTGTAAACGTGGTTTCCGCTTCACCATTGATGGAAACAGAGCTTTTTGCAATCAGGTTATCCTTGTTATAAAGTGAAACTGGAAGCGATTCTATAGCGTTTCCTTGGTTTTTCAATTTGACCAATAATTCGAATGTATTCACATTAAGATTAGAGATGTAAACCGAATCAATCGCAACATTATTGCTGTTTTCAGGTTGAAGTTGGACTACTTTTAAATTAAGTAAACTGTCTCGCTCAATTGGAAATGCTTCTTTTTTCTGTTGAAAATCAGAAATCAAAACGAGATTTTTTATAGAGCTTTTATCTTTTGAAAAAGACTTCTTGCCTTTTAGAATGACAGCTTCATACGACAATTGTTGTGTAGAATGTTTCAGTTGAATTAAATCGTTTTTGATGGCCTTCGTGGTGGTGTTTATGAAGGTATTATCATTTGTAAATAAAGTGATTTGTTCGTCTTCATCTACATTTTTGATAATATCCTGTACAGCTTTGTTCAACAGTGTGCCATTGCTGCTTTTCGCCTGCATGCTGAAAGAGTTGTCAAGATAAATGACCGTTTCAATTTTTGTATTAAAACTATTGGAATCAGTAATATAAGGCTGTGCAAAGGCAACGATAATGCAAGCCAACAACAACAAACGCGTCAGGAGCGTTAACCATTTTTTAATTTGGGAACTCTTTCTAGTCTGTAAAGTAATGTTCTTAAGAAATTGAACATTCGTAAACTCAACCTTTTGAAACCGACGTAATTGAAATAAATGGACAATAATAGGAATGATAAGTAGCAGTAAAGCATAAAGTAATTCTGGATGTTTGAATTGCATTCCTTGGTTTGAGATTATGAGTTACCAAATATAGAAAATGCTGAAAGATTAGTACGGATGGATTTAGGGAAATTTAACTTTTGTTTGCTCGGTTTTTGGCTCGCAGAGTCGCAAAGACGAAAAATTGTATGGTGAAATCCATGAATTATTATACTAGGAAAAACTCTGTGTGACCTCAGCGTTTTCTCTGCGTAGCTCCGCGAAATAAACCATTCAAACAATCAACAGAAGAAAAAATAATCAATCATTGCCTTTATATCTTGTGTTTTTAAATACTCCTTAATATGTTCTTGAGATTGATCGTTTGCAACTGTCACGATACATTGAGGTTTTTCTAATTTATCTAAATGGTTAAAACTATGCAACTCGATATCATAAATATGCTTCCCGATTTTTTTTGGATTGTTACATATCCAGATGAATGGAACGTTCTGCTTTTTCAATAGTTTGGCAATATGTTTTCCTTTGTATCCTGCTCCCCAAATGATTAATATTCTGCTTGGATTGTATTCCAATTCCAAAAAATAATACAGTTTGATATCTAAAAAATAGTTTTGTGTATAATGCTCATGAGTACGCGAAGTTCGAGTTGGATAATCACGCCAATGATGCATGATTATATCGCAAGGAATACATTTCATTTTATTTTTGTAAAAACGAAACGCCAAATCATAATCTTCGGGATAACGATTCGGATTGAAAGCATCACAAATCAGGAAATCATCCTTATGAATCATCCAGCAAGGCGAAGGAATGACACATTCTTTGTAGATTTCTGAATAGTTGGTTCCTTTCAAGGTTAAACCGTTTAACCATTGTTCATAACGAGCGTAACCATCATTGATTCCTTCTTTGCTAAAGTAGTTTACCAAACCAACGGCTAGATGCTTTCTGCCATTGCTTAAAAGATTTTTTATCAAAACTTCCAATTTATTTGAAACCATGATATCGTCACTGTCCATTCTTGTGATATAGTCACCTTTACTGTTGTTAAACGCAACTCTTAAAGCATCAATAATACCGTTGCCTTCATTTTTCAGCAATTTTATTCTTGAATCTTTTTCAGAATAGCTTTTAACGACAGAATAACTTCTATCCGTAGAACCATCGTCTACAATCAATAATTCCCAGTTCGAATAACTTTGTTTCAAAATAGAATCCAAGCATTCAGGCAGAAATTCTTCAGTGTCTTTAAAAGTTATGAGGATGCTAATTAAGGGCTGATTCATGCTCAAAAATACGAATTCAACTTTTAACAAAATGTTCACGTATAAAAATGTAACAGATTGTAGTTTTGCGGGACTTACACAAAAAAATATTTAATAATGAAAAAGATTTTAAGTATTGCCTTTATAGGCTCTTTATTGCTTGGTTGCGGCTCAACTTCAAAAATGAGTAACGATTTAGCCAATCAAAATCCAATTGTCACCTCTATTGATATTACAAAAGTATCGGACGATAAACTTCCAGTCGTTATC
>JBBSLN010000418.1:0-2851 GCA_038255205.1 Flavobacteriales bacterium | reverse complement strand
TGGTTAGAGCATCTGACTGTTAATCAGAGGGTCCTTGGTTCGAGCCCAAGAGGAGGAGCAAAAAAAGCCGTTACATTCGTTGTAACGGCTTCTTTGTTTTGTCTATCTTACCAGAGAATACTGGATTGAGCGAGTCATTCGGTATCGGAAATTATTATAATTATTAATATGGAAAACGAGCTTACACCACAGCAACTATCTGCTGAAGATTTAGAACTCCTAAAATCTGCCAAAAAGAGTATGGAAAAATTGGGTTGGGCTATCAAAGCAATCAATTCTGTTGGTTCGGTGGCAGAAACTGGCATGAAGCTAATTCCGAAAAAAGCATTGTTAAAAATTCAGCAATCCACAAAATCCATTTTATTGGGTGTGGTCAAAACCAATTTGTTGACCATTCAAAAAAATAAAACCTTTAAAAAGCCTGCCAAAAATACCTATAAAAGTATCGTGACAGGCACAGGTGCTGTGAGTGGTTTTTTTGGTTCTTCAACTGGATTGGGTACTGCTATTTTTTTAGGAGAGATAGCGGTGACCACTAAATTTTTAATGCGCACCATCATGGACATCGCACGTAGTGAAGGAGAGGATATTTACAGTCTTGAAGGACAAATGGCGTGCTTGGAAGTGTTTGCGCTTGGCGGTTCCTCAAAAGATGATGATAATTTGGAAACTAGTTATTACACAACTAGGGCAGCTCTAAATAGTTCTTTACAAAAAGTGACTGCCACAGGCGTGAAAAGCGTCTTGGATGGTTTGGTGGCGAGCGCAAGTTCAATTGGTTCTAAGTCGATTACCAATTTCGTTTCCAAGATTGCAGCCAGATTCAGCATACTACTTTCAGAGAAATTTTTAGCACAGATATTACCAGTCGTGGGCGCTGCAACAGGTGGTACCATAAATTACATTTTTGTGCAACACTTCCAAAAAATGGCAACAGCACATTTTACGATTAGGCGGTTGGAACGTAGTTATGGGGAGGAATTTATAAAAAAGGTTTATGATGGTTTGAAATTGTAAATAAAAGAATTTAAGAGTATTGGAATAGATTAACTTTGCGCTATAATGGCTGTAGCCAGCATAATTTCAATCAAAAAAGCTCTAAATCAAATCAGAGCTTTTTTAAAAATTTTGTTGCGCGCCAAAGATTTGAGTTTTCTCGCTATGGCTTGATTTTTTCTTTTTATTTCTTTAAGTGCTTTTGATTCTTTCTTCATCTTTAATACTTTAGCCATGCGCCTTACGTTAAAATAGATTATAGTTTTGTAAGCCGCCAAACGGTTAAGAGACGTAATCAACCCAGCATTTTTCACATTGATATCCAGATCCATACTAGCTATTTCTGAAATGTTTTTGAGCATTTCTTGAGCAACACTGTCTGTTGTATTTCCTGGATTTATGGATAAGTTCAGTGCCATCTCTTGTATGGTAGAATAGTCTGATGTATTGTATTTAGTAAATTTGTCAACTCGTTTCATGAGTTTTTTAGACTGCAATGGCTCTAAAGACATCATTGTATCTTGAATTTGCTTTTCAAAAGCATACAAATTTTTTATTTCCTTTTCAAATAAGTCCTTTAAGCTTTGCATTGGTATTATGTTTTATGAATCAGGCATAAATCTATTGAAAAACAGCAATATAACTTATTGCAATTCCAATAAAGATTAATCGTATCGCATCAAAATAATTGCAGTCCTACATGTGTATAGCTGTTTATTGAAAGTTTATTGGTTACTACAGTTAGAGCAAACGCCATTATTAGAGAGTTAGGGTAGCTAAGACTAAGTAAATCGATTTACCTATTCGGACAGTTCATTATTTAGTGAAATAACTTTTATAATCTTGTCAAGAATATTTGAAAGTCGAATTGGTTATCGGTTTGATAAAATAAAAAGAGGCTCTCTAAAATGTTTTTTTAAGGCCTTGAGAATGGCGTATTTAAAAAACTCTTCGACCAAAACAAATAAAAAAGAGGCTGTCTTGACTTTTAAGACAGCCTCTTTTTGAAAAAGTACATCAATCCCTTAAAGTACCTACTAAATATATATTATGCTGACACAGCTAACTTACTTTTCTTATAATCACTAGGAGAACATTCATAACGTTCTCTAAATATTTTTGAGAAATAACTTCTACTTGAAAACCCAACGCTATATACAATTTCTGATATATTCAAATCTGTGTTCGAAATAAGCTCTTCAGATTTTGTTAATCGCACGTATCGGATGTATTCACATATTGTTAAACCATGTTGAAATTTGAATCCTTCCTGAACTTTTGCGGCAGACAATCCTACCTTTCTTGTCAAGTTATCAACTTTGTGATCTAAATCTGGATAGTTGTCAATATAATCTGTCAACTCTTGTATCATCATAATTTCTGATTTTGTCAGAGACGTAGCAATTAAATCAGAATTTTCTAAATCTCTATTATGCTGTTCTATTTCAAGAGCCAATATAACGTTTACAAATCCTTTAGTCATTAAAGAACGCACCAGACCTTCTTGTTTGATGGCTTGCAATTGTTTTATATTTTCAGCAATTTTAAGATTGTAAGATCCAACATATAAAAAATCCTCCGTTTTTTGAGTGATAAAGGTATTCCTTAAACTATCCTTCCATTGCGATCTAAAGTTGCCCTCAAATGTTGTATTTACAGTGATCAGCGTTGCAATTGTCTGAACATCTTTTTCCAAAACAAGTGTATTGCTTGGAGAGACTAAATTAGAGAGTATGCTAGTTTGAAATGTTTCGATGGTAGTAACTGAATCACTGTCATTAAAACAATGGGAAAGCTTTCCTTTAGAGCAGTAAATGAAATTTACATGCGATCCAAGAAGTGAATCTACAGTGAT
>JBBSLN010000417.1:0-2859 GCA_038255205.1 Flavobacteriales bacterium | reverse complement strand
GAAGTAACAATAGTTCGTCCTTCCAATAATTCTTCATTAAATTCTGAAATATGTCGGGATTTACTATTCACAGGCAATTCTAACATTTGATTAAAATCACAATCGAATAAATAGCCATCCCAGCTAATAGACAATGTATTGGTACACATAACATTTTTAACCGCTAAAGGATTGTAAGCTTCCACCAACGAATACATATAATCTTCGTAGTTTTCTGACGCAATCAAATAATCCAAAAAGCGTGCAATTGGTAAATTGGTAATCGCAAAAAGATTATGAAATTGTATTCCGAAATCATCCATTAAGGCTTTCTTGAAATCTTTTTCCATGCTAGCTTGGTCGCCTGGTAAAAAGGCGCCTGATGGATTGTATACCAAATCCAAGCGCAAACTGCTGTCTGGCATTCCGTAGCCTATAGCGTTTAAGTCTTGTAATGCTTTTATCGATTTGTCAAAAACACCGTCACCACGTTGCTTATCGGTTTTACCCTTTGTCCAATGTGGCATTGAGCTGACGACATGTACATTGTGTTTTTTGAAAAATTCAGGTAAATCGTAATATTTTTTGTTGGCTCGAATAATTGTTAAATTAGAACGGACGATAAAATCCTTGATACCTACTTTAGAAGCTTCCTCAACAAACCATCTAAAATCTGGATTCATTTCGGGTGCGCCACCAGTTAAATCGAGCGTATGAGCGCCAGAATTTTTAATGACCTCCAGACATTGCATCATCGTTTCACGCGTCATGATTTCTTTTCTATCAGGACCAGCATCGACGTGGCAGTGCTCACATACTTGGTTACACATATAGCCAACGTTGATTTGCAAAATCTCTAATTTTTTGGCTTTTAGAGGAAACTGATTCGTTTCAGAAATCTTTTGTTTGAAGGTAGGCAACTCGCCTTTTTTAAAAATACCGTTTGAAAGGATTTCGAGTTGTCTGTTGCTTTGTGCTAATTCGCTTTCGCGTTTATGTAGGGATTTAATCATTTTTTGATTTTTGAATTACGAATTACGAATTACGATTGAGTAGAAAATCGTAAATCGGACATCGAAAATCGTTTCACATTTCCAATTTATTTACCTTATTCATCATCTGTACGCCATGCACCAATGTTGCTCCGCTTTTAATGGCAGCTCCGACGTGCAATGCTTCCATCATTTCTTCTTTAGTTATCCCACGTTGCAATCCGTCTTTTGTGTAGGCGTCGATGCAATATGGACATTGTTCGGTATGAGCCACAGCCAATGCAATCAACGATTTTTCGCGAGCAGTTAATTTGCCTTCCTCGAAAACCTTCCCATAATAGTCAAAAAACTTGTTGCCAAGTTCTTCGTTCCATTCTGTAATATTTCCAAATTTTTTGAGGTCTGCAGGGTCGTAATAGGTTTTTTGCATGAGATGTTTTTGTTAGTTGTATTACCTACGAAAAAATCGAAGATACAGTTTTATGTCGTATTGAAAATAGAACGATTACAAAATTCTGTTATTTATTGATTAAAAATTTAACGAGGCAGGATGACATAACAGATCGTTCGGGCCTTACAAGGCTAATAGTCAATCTTATCTCCTTTTTCGACCCATTTTTCAAAAGGTTCTAAAGCAATGTCTCTAGCAAATGGTTCGAATGGGATACTTCTTTTATCGTAGGATAGTTCAATTTCCTTATAGATAAACTCATCATCAAATCCTATGGCGGCCGCATCTTTTTGATTACAACCATAATAAACTTTATCTGGTCGTGCCCAATAGATGGCACCAAAACACATCGGGCAAGGCTCGCAAGACGTATAGAGTTCGCAGCCTTCCAATTGGAACGAATTAAGATTTTTGCAGGCGTCACGAATCGCCATTACTTCGGCGTGTGCCGTTGGGTCATTGTTTGAAGTCACCTTATTATTGCCTCTTCCTACAATTTTTCCATCTTTTACGATCACGCAACCAAATGGGCCACCTTCGTTGTTGTTCATACCTTTGAGTGCTGCGTTGACAGCTTCTCTCATAAAGTATTGTTTAAATGATGTGTCCATAGTATGTTGTTATTTAAAAAGGATATCCAATGGCAAAATTAAGAATAGGGTTGGCAACATCAAAATTAAAACGTTGTCCTTCGGGAAGCGATGGGTCGTGGAAAGGTGCTGCCAAATCAAAACGGATCACAAAACTTTGGATGTCCACACGAACTCCGAAGCCTGCACCCATTCCCAATTCACTTAAAAAATTGCTTGAGAACTTATCCTTTCCGTCGAAAGCTGGATTTGCTTCCGAGTTCCAAATATTTCCAGCATCGGCAAAAACAGCACCTTTCAAATAAGAAAAAAGAGGAAAGCGGTATTCCAGATTGGCTTCTAGCCGGATGTTTGCGGTTTTATCAAAGAAATTTCCATTATTGTTATCATCGATATCTGAATTATAAGTTCCGGGTCCCAAAGAACGAATTCTAAAGGCACGTACACTATACGGACCGCCGGCAAAATACTGTTTTACGAAAGGGACCAAGTCAGAATTGCCATACGCGAGTCCATAACCTGCAAATAGTCTGGCGGCAATGGTTTGTTCTTTGGCAAAATTGAAATGGTAATGGATGTCGATATCGGCTTTTGCATATTGTGCATATTCCAATCCTAGAAATGTTTCTGGTGCTCCAGGCGTTTCTTCCTTACCAAATAAGCTAATTGAGTTTCCTGCAACATCAAAAGTGAAATTGAAATATTTTTGATGAACTTTGTTGGCGTTGACCATTTCATTATACGTAAAAGAATAGGTAAGACCCGAAATGAATTGTTGCTCAAAACTGCGTCTCAAAAACGGATTATCTGTTAGTATCTGTTCAAATTCAGGGGTAGTATTGGTGAG
>JBBSLN010000416.1:0-2865 GCA_038255205.1 Flavobacteriales bacterium | reverse complement strand
TTATTTTTATCCAATAATTCGTAATCGCCATATACCAAGACGTCGTTTTGCTTCCGCAGATTGACCATCTTTTTAAAATGGTTGAGGATGGAATTGGCATCCATTTCCTCCGAAGCAACATTGATGTCTTTATGATTTTCGTTGATTGGCAACCAAGGAATACCTTTTGTAAAACCCGAGTTATCTGTGGCATCCCATTGCATTGGCGTTCTACCATTATCGCGAGAAGAAAAATTGAGGTCACTCATGAATTTCTCCATATCCTTACCTTGAGACATCGCTTTTTTATAACCATTGATGGCCGCAATGTCCCGATATTGTGCGATACTGTCGAAATCGATATTGGTCATGCCTATTTCGTCGCCATAATAGATATATGGCGTGCCTCTCATGCTCAACAGGAATGTATTCAACATTTTGGCGGAAACAGCTCTGAATTCCGGACTGTCATTACCGAAGCGGCTGACCAAACGCGCTTGGTCATGGTTGGCAAGAAATATGGATAACCAACCTTTTTCGGCGAATTCGGTATCCCATTTTGTAAATGTAGCTTTCAAATCCAAAAGGTTGTAGCCTTCAGGTTTTGCGATGTCCACGGCTTCAAACGCATAGGCCATATTGAGCTCATATCGGTCAGCATCCACAAGTTCGTGCGCTTCCTTAAAATTCCGTCCAGCGCCTTCAGCAACACTCATTACATCGTATTTACTGAATACTTCTTCATTCATTTCCTTAAGGTATTCGTGTAAATTTCCCTGCATGGCATAATAGTCAATGAAGTTGTTTTCAAAACCTTTTGGAAATTCAGGGAATGTTGTGTCTTTCGCAGCAAATTGAAAGGCATCCAAACGAAACCCATCAACACCTTTATCTGCCCAAAATTTCATAATGTCATAGACTTCCTGGCGCACTTTTGGATTTTCCCAGTTGAGGTCGGGTTGCTTTTGGGAGAAATAATGGAGGTAGTAGGCGTTGGTTACAGAATCGTATTTCCATGCATCGCCGTTTTCATCAAATAAACTATATCTGTAAGGCGGTTTTCCGTTTTCCGCTGGCCACCAATGGTAATAATTACGATAAGGATTATTCCTTGAGCTTCTGGATTGTTTAAACCATTCGTGCTCATCGCTACTGTGGTTGACGACAACATCCATGATAAATTTGAGATTTCGGTCGTGCATGCCTTTGAGGAGCGCGTCAAAATCGTCCATGGTGCCGAACTCTTTCATAATCGCCCGATAATCGCTGATGTCGTAACCGTTGTCATCGTTTGGAGAGGCGTAAATCGGATTGAGCCAAATCATGTCCACTCCGAGACTTTTTATATAATCGAGTTTTTCGATGATTCCTCTTAAATCGCCGATACCATCGCCATCGGAATCGTTGAAGCTTCTTGGGTAAATTTGGTAAACGACACCTTCTTTCCACCAGGTTTTTGATGCCTGTTCTTGGTCATTTACTGAAGTTGCTTGCTTTTTTTTGACCGAACAGGAAAAGGCAAATGCCACAAAAAATAGGTAGAGAATAATCCGGTTCATGGTGTTTCGTTTTTAATAGGCATATAAACTTCTGCTTCCCAAGTTAATTCATTACCACCCATATTGGGGTTATTGTTGAATACCTCAATCGGCGTATTATTTAGTTCTATATTCTTTTTTTTGGCATAATCGATAAGCGCATACCACGCTCTGTCTGACGTGATATAATTTCCATTGTAAATCGCTTTAATGGCTTTTAGGCCTTTTATCTCTTTGTATCTCACAGTAGGATGATTTGGTAATCCTTCTTTTTTTACTATTGGATAACAAAAGTTAAAAGAGATACTATCGGTTTCTGTGTCCCAAGAAGTAACTTCAACGATGGGTTTGCCATTCAACACGACACCATTTTCTATTAGAAAAGTGCTTATTATCCCATAGTTTTCCATCATGCCTTTTGCTTTTAAAAACTGCTTTGTCGTTACTGGAATGTAAGCACAATAGGTCGTTTGAAACGTTGATTCGCCTTCAATTTTAATTTCAAATTTTTCTAGATGGGTATTTAAAACCAACATAAAACCAGAAATAATTTGTTTTACTTTTTTTTCAAAGTCCGTATTATTAAATAAAATATTAATTTTATTTCCCAAACTATTATGACGGTCCTTAATGCCAATATTGACCTGCGTCGTGGAATCGTCAATTCTCGATAACTCCCAATGAAAGTCATAATCGGTACCATCGAAATTCAAATTTTGAACCAACTCACCCATTTTAACTTGATGTATGGGTTTGCTTTGGTCTAGATTCGTATTCCATAATTTTAGGGTCTGATTAATAGTTCCTATCAGAGCCTTGGATTTGAACGCTACTGTATAGTCGTAGGGCTTTAATATGTACCATAACGTAACGACTATAAAACCACTTATAGCTATAAAAAAAACGCCCTTTTTCAGACTAAAATTATTCATTGACCATATGTAAATTGTTAACTACAAACATGCCTAAATTCCGTCCTTGTTTTATACCTACTTCGACCGCTGTCCTATAATGAATGCCACCGTACATTCTACTAATGGCAGCCTCACTGGCCGCTTGTTCGAAAGATTTAAAGCTTCTAATGGGCAATCCAAATCGCTGTTCGGTATCATCATCAAATTGAAAATCATCGCCGAAAATTGAGCTTAGAGCAATTGAGGCGGCTCCCGAAGCCACAGAATGTCCACTTGGATATTCAGGGAATGGTGGCGTTTGAAGAATGGGTTTCCAGTTGTCATTGACATATTTATTGATAAGGGTTTCAGGCCGTATCAAGTTGCTTCGGTATTTTTCATCCCAACAGCTTATAAATGCCTCAAATATGGCAATGGATGTTTTGGTGTAAGCA
>JBBSLN010000415.1:0-2871 GCA_038255205.1 Flavobacteriales bacterium | reverse complement strand
TTCGGAAATTGAAAAATTGCAAAGGCAAATTGATTCCTTGAAGTCAGTTGGTGGGAATTGAGTTATTGAGTCAGACCTTTCAAGTATTAAAAACCTGAAAGGTCTTTTTGGTTTGCTTACCCAAACCGCTTTTGCAAATCCGTAACAACCACTTCAATTTGCTTGTTTTTGTTTTTTCGTTCCAATATAATTGGTTGCGCTTGTCTTACTTCACAATCAGAAATAGCACATCGCTCACAGGTCACGCCAACTTCCTGAGATTTGATTTTCGGGTCTTTGAGAAAATTAATTTTACGTTGTAATTGTTTGTTAATCAACAAACCAATACTGATACTACGGTATTGATTCTCTCGAAAAGGATCCTTTGTTGCCGAGGACAGTACCAAATAATTCATATCATCATCAGGATAATTTGAAATCTGCAAATCGAATACGTGATTGTCTTTTTTCTCACTGATGGTTTTTAAAACTTTCAATGATATCCAACGTCTACAATAGTGCTCATTGGTTTCATTGGCATGTGGTGAATGTTGGTGTGATAAATGTAATTCCTTTTTGAGATGAAATTTTTCACTTCCAGCACGATGCGTAAATCGTAAGAAAAACAAATCCTGAATATTGAATTCTTTTGGCAACACATTTGTCAACCGTTGGTAAAATGATTCTGGAGAAGCGTTAAAGGCATCGACCATCGTTAAGAATTGTTGCTCGTCAAATGTGTCCTTTGCAAAAAGTGACGACAGTTGTTTGGTAATCAAAGCTTTTGGCAGACACAAAGCTCCAGCGAAATAGGACGCGTAAAAATTATTCAATACTTGGTCAAAATTCTCGAACTTTATCCACGAAAAGGTGTAAAGGCGTTCTTTATAGTTTAAAAAATTATAGGCAATTTCTTTGGCATAGATAAAAGTCCGTTGTGCATCATCCATATGGTTTGCGAGCAATAAAGTCTTCGTTTTAGGCACAAATACTGAACGTAGATTATCTAGTGCTTGATGCTTATCCAATTCAGATTCATTAATGGTGTAACCATATTCTTCAATTAAAATTTCTTCCAATTCCTGTGAAGTAACCGGCTTTGTCAAATCCACCTGATACGCTTTGGCAAACTTCAAAACAGCTTGTTCAATCTCGTCAAAATAATTATGGTTGGCTTCCTGAAAAGAACGAACGGACGCCAAATAAAAACTCTCACGACTGAAATTATAGTTCTGTGCAATTTCAATGATGGTACTGATAAAGGCGTTTACCTTTGCAGGCGCATTGGAAACGATATCAATAAGAGTGCTTTCTTGAATTCCGAACAGTTCCAAAGGAATTTCCTTAAGTATTTTAGACTGTAAAATATCGCCAATAGGAGCGAGGTTCTTATCCAGCTTTAAGGAGACCATTTGGTCGTAAGGCACATCCAATTTTTCGGATAGAATTGCTATTTTATCTGGTTTTGGATATTTTTTTCCCTTTTCAATTTCGTTTAAATAGGACTTTGACAGCCCAGAAAGTTTGGACAATCCAAAAGTTGACAAATTCCGTTCAGTCCTTATCTGCTTTAGCTTTAAGCCGAATATGAGTTTGATATATTCTTCTTCCATACTAACAAAGATAATCGTTTTCTGCGAATATTCATTTTTAGCGAATATAAAAAAATAGCGAACGTTCGCTTGTTTTTTAAAAAAGTTATTTCTATCATTGTAGTGTCAAAACAAAAATATCATGGAACATACAATTTTAAGCTTACCGAAAACCCAATATTCAAAAGACGTAAAAAATTACTATCCTGAAATCTTAACAGATGAGGCATTGGAATTTTTATCAGCGTTACACGAAAAATTCAATCAAGGACGTCTTGAACTTTTAAGAAATAGGGAAGAACAACAGAAGCAATTTGATAAAGGTGATTTTCCTGATTTTCCTTCAGAAACTAAAAACATTAGAGAAGGCGATTGGGTTGCTGGAACAATTCCTCATGATTTGCTCGATAGGCGTGTGGAAATAACCGGCCCTGTTGATAGAAAAATGATCATCAACGCACTGAATTCTGGAGCAAAAACTTTTATGGCAGATTTAGAAGATAGCAATGCGCCAACTTGGCAAAACACGATTGAAGGTCAACAAAACCTTATGGATGCAAATAATAGAACCATAAAATTACTGGACACCAAACGCAACAAAACTTACAAATTAAATGATAATCCTGCTGTTTTAATGGTGCGTCCAAGAGGCTTGCATTTGAATGAACGGCATATCATTATTGATAAAGAGGAAACTTCCGGGAGTTTGGTAGATTTTGGACTGTATGTCTTCCATAACACTAAAACCCTCATGAATAATAATACCGCTCCATATTTTTATTTGCCGAAATTGGAGTATTATACCGAAGCTCGCTGGTGGAACGAGGTCTTTGATTTTGCAGAAGACTATTTAGAAGTTCCGAATGGTACTTTTAAAGCGACCGTTTTGGTAGAAACCATTACAGCAAGTTTCCAGTTGGATGAAATCATTTATGAACTTAAAAATCATATAGTTGGTCTAAATTGTGGACGTTGGGATTATATTTTCTCTTATATCAAGAAATTCAGAAATCATAATGGTTTTGTCGTTCCCAATCGTGACCAAGTGACTATGACGACACCATTTATGGCAGCTTATTCAAAATTGGTCATTCAACGTTGCCACAAACGCGGAATCCATGCGATTGGTGGAATGGCGGCACAAATTCCGATTAAAAATAATCCAAAAGCAAATAATGCGGCTTTGGAGAAAGTTCGGGTCGATAAGGAACGAGAGGTCAAGAATGGTCACGATGGCACTTGGGTGGCGCATCCTGCATTGGTAGAAGTAGCCATGAAAGAATTTGACAAACATATGCCT
>JBBSLN010000414.1:0-2871 GCA_038255205.1 Flavobacteriales bacterium | reverse complement strand
TTTTGCATAAACACAGTCATTGAGCTTGACCCGTCCTTATACGGTACTAAGCGAACTAAAAAAAGGCCTCACATTTCTGTGAAGCCTTGTCTTTACTAGTAGCGGGAACTGGACTCGAACCAGTGACCTTCGGGTTATGAGCCCGACGAGCTACCTACTGCTCTATCCCGCGATTTAATACCAAATTGTTCTTTTTTAGCTTTTCACTTTCGGTTCATACTACCGACTGGAACATTTTAGGACTGCAAATATAATAGCTTTTTCTTTATAAAAAAAATAACTCCCAACAATAAATGCCGAGAGTTTTTTAACCAATTCTTATTTAATATGAAAACAATTAATCTTCTGAATCTAAAGTCGCTATGGCAGATGCTTCTCGCGTATTTACAAAATCAAACTGTGTGAGGTTTGGAAACTGCGCTTCCAATTTTACTAATTCGCCCTGGAATCCATTGTTACCAATCATCAAAACCTTTAGGTTAATAAGATTTGCCATTTCCAATGGTAAATCTCCGTAGAAGGCATTGTTGGCAATTACCAATTCCTTTAAATTGGTCAATTCTCCAATAGAAGAAGGTAAAGTTCCAAATAGATTGTTATCAAAAGCACTCAATACTTCAAGTTGTTTGAAATTTGAAATTTTAGAAGGCAATTTTCCCGTTAATCGATTGCTGCTTATTAAGAGCTCCTTGAGTTTTTTCAATTCAGTAATTGACGAAGGAATACCTCCTGTCAATTGGTTATTATATAGTTCCAATTGTTCTAAATTTTTAAGACTTCCTATAGTTGAAGGAATTTCTCCATCTAATTTATTCATGAACAATTGAAGTACTTTCAATGAAGTGATTTCAGTGATTGAATTTGGAATTTTCCCTTCCAATTTATTGAAAGCAATATTCAGCTCTTCTAAAGATTTTAATTTCCCAATGGAACTAGGGATGTTTCCAGCAATTCCATTTCTGAATAAATCGATTTTTTTAAGATACACCAAATCTCCCAATTCAGTTGGCAAGCTGCCTTGTAAATTATTGAAAGGTAAATTCAATTCTATAACTTTATCATCAGAAATAACAACGCCATACCAAGTTGATACAGGCGATGACAAATCCCAAGAATTACTCCAAGTAGCTCCTTCAGTAGATTTATAAATTGCTATTAAAGCGTTTTTTTCTTTAGTGGAAATAGTTCCAAAAGACAGCATGGTAACTAAACAGAACAGTAATGTAATTTTCAAAGTGTTCATAATGGTAGATTTTAGTGAGGGAGCACATTTATAGAACGAATATAAATCTAATTCGACGAACTACCAACTTTTTTCGATGAACTGCACAGCTTTAGAAAAGAAATACTTTTAATTAATTGATTTTCAGGTATTTATTAAATGCTACTGTTCAATGCTTTCTGCCTGTAAATCAGTGATTTCACTGTTTTGGATTCGGACAGTTAGTTGAATGGGATTACAGCAAATTTCGCAATCCTCGATGTAAGATTGGTTGGGAATGGACATATCAATTAGCATCGAAATTTCCTCCCAGCAATACGGACATTGAAAAAAGTGTTCTTCCATTTATTGAATTGATTCAAGCTCTAATTGAATGTCTTCCCATTCTTTCATGTATTTTGCCAAATGTTTCTTTTTGGTATCATATACATCAAAAAACTTCGGGTCCGCAACCGTTTTATCGTAGTTGCTGGCCAGGTCAATATCCATCGCTTTAATATCCTTTTCATGTTGACTTATTTTTGCCTCCATATTGCTCAATCTATTGTTTAAAGACTTGAATTTTTTCTGGTCTTCATATGATTGTTTATTGCTTTCTTTAGGCTGTTCTGTAACAACATCCCGCTTTTCAACTTCTCGTAAGTTTTCTACATTTCGTTGGTCTAAATAAAAATCGATATCGCCTAAATATTCCTTGATTTTTTGATCCTTGAATTCATAGACTGTATTGGTAAGCCCTTGTAAGAAATCTCTATCGTGCGATACCAAAATCAAAGTGCCTTCAAATCTTTTAAGTGCTTCTTTCAAAACATTTTTAGATTTGATATCCAAGTGATTGGTTGGCTCATCCATGACCAGAACGTTGAAGGGCTGCAGTAATAATTTAGCCAAAGCCAATCGATTGCGCTCTCCACCAGAAAGTACTCTCACATATTTGTCGGCCTCTTCTCCTCTGAACAAAAAGGAGCCTAAAATATCGCGCACTTTGCTTCTATTCTTTTCATTGGCAGCATCAATCATTGTCTCAAGAACTGTTTTGGAACCATCGAGGTATTCTGCTTGGTTTTGGGCAAAATATCCTATCTGAACGTTGTGTCCCAATTTCAAGCTTCCCTCGTGCTTTAATTCGCCAACAATAATTTTTGCAAGCGTCGATTTTCCTTGTCCGTTTTGACCAACAAAGGCTGTCTTAATATCGCGTTCGACGATTAGGTCAATATTCTTTAATACCTGTAAATCTCCATATCTTTTTCCAATATGATGGGATTCAATCACCACTTTACCTGGAACTACTGAAATAGGAAAATTCAAGGTCATCACACTAGTGTCATCCTCGTCAACTTCTATACGGTCAATTCGGTCCAATTTCTTGATGAGCGATTGTGCCATCGTGGCTTTAGACGCTTTTGCCCGAAATTTTTCAATCAGTTTTTCGGTCTGCTCAATTTGCTTTTGTTGATTTTTCTGTGATGCTAATTGTTGTGTCTTGATTTCGTTGCGAAGCACTAAATACTGTGAGTAAGGCTTTTTATAATCATAGATTCTACCAAGAGAAATCTCAATGGTGCGATTCGTGACATTATCCAAAAACATTTTATCATGCGACACAATCACGACAGCACCAATATAATTTTTAAGAAATCCTTCCA
>JBBSLN010000413.1:0-2873 GCA_038255205.1 Flavobacteriales bacterium | reverse complement strand
ATTTAAATCTACACATAATGAGTTTCGTTTCCAAAATTGATAGTCTCTATCTTTAGCGGCCACTTCAAAATGTTGCAATACTTCAGGGTGATTGGTTCCCAAATCTTGTTTAATACGTTGGGCAGTGAACTTCATAAAATTCAATTGCGTATGCTTTAACGAAAACAACAATGTAGGCTTCCATATCAAATGAAAATGGTTATCCATAATCACATACCCATAGATAATCACACGTTCTTCCTTCACCAAGTACTGCAACGACTCAATAATCACCAACTTGTATTTTTCGGGCTTTAACAGTTTTTTCCAGTCTTTGATGGTGGCTGTATAAAACTGTGGGCAGTCATCTATTTTTATGGGTTGAAGTGAGATAGATATAGAAGATTGTTAGCCGAAAGATTGTTTATGGAAATTGCCAACAATGGCGTAGTTTTTTAAAGTTTACTAATTTTCACGTCATCACCATCATTCGGCGTCCAGCCCCACTTGCATCAATACTGTTTTTGCCTGCGTACTTTTTTGTATTGAATGATTGATTTATTTCAACAAATATTGTCGTGTCCAATTTAAGAGAGCAGTTTTACACTCGTCAGGATAAGGAATTGTTTTGAATGAGCCATTGTAACATAAAGAAGAAATCTTAAAACCATGATTAGCCCCTTTAATAACGATAGTGTCAAAATTATGAGGAAGTCCATCTGAAAAAACATTGCTTAATTCCTTTTTACACCAACTCGGATAAACCAGAGCGTCATTTTCAGCAAACATTAATAGAATAGGTTTGTCAATTTTTTTTAAATAACTGCTCGGTTCAAAATTCTTGATTACTTTAAGCTGCTTCCAGCCATCCTTAAATGGAAATAATGAGGTAAGAAATAAATCCCGGTTTACACTTTTTTCAGCTTTGCGATTTGCTTTGATACTATCCAGGTTTTCAGCACAAATAAATTTACTCTGATAGTCATTTATTAATTGTTTTTTTATGCTAAAGGTTGGTCCAGCCATTGAGATTCCACCGACAAAAGTTTCAGGATATTTAGCTAAGCATATTTGTGCAATCCAACCACCTTGGCTGTGTCCAACAACGGCTATTTTATTTGTATCAATGTTGGTAAGTGTTTTTAAATAATCTGCTGCTGCCTTTACATCGGCTGCACGTTCTTCAAAACTTGTATTGAACCATTTGCCTTCCGATTGGCCTATACCTCTTTTGTCAAAGTATAAAAGTGCGATGCTGTCCAAGGGTAAATTCTGCTCGAAGAGGGAGTCAAGTAATTTAGCATAGTTTGATGCATGCGACGATAATCCCGAACCAACAATAAAAATAATAGCAGGATATTTTCTACCATCTGATTGAGGTACTAACAGATTTCCTTTTAACGTATATTTGCCACTTTTAAAAGAAACGGGTTCGCCTTTTCCATAAAATGTAGTATCTAGAAGTGGTAGTTTATTTCTTGAAGTAAATATCTCATTATGCACAAAATTGGCATAGAGTGATAAAGTCAATATTAAAAGAATGCTTGTAATCAAAATTTTTTTTACTTTTTTCATTAAGGTGATAGTCTAATGTGTGATGAAATAATTTTAGTTTCATTTGGTATCGAAGGCAACGTTCCGCCGGTGGGCAAAGTTGCGGCATTAATGCCAGTATTTTCCGCTTTACGGAAACGAAGTTAATAAAAATAAATGTTCCGTAACGATAAAACAGCAGTTTCGTGAAACGGCTGTTGGCAGTAGTTTTTATTCATTTTTCGTCACGGTGGAATGGAGCATTTCTAATTTCCATCCATTTTCTGTTAAAATCGCTGTCGCACTTTCCAACCAAGAAGCTTTTCTAATAATTTTATTTTCAATCGAAAATATAGCTTGGTTTCTGTAAGCAATCCAAGCCATTCCTTTAAAGACTTTAATTTCAATAAATTCAATTGAATTCACTCGATTAGGAATTGGTTTTTTAAGTACAGCATTGTCTAAATAATTTGATATAGAGTCATTATTCCACACTTCTCCATTTTCCAAAAGTAGAAAATCCTTTGTGTAGTATTTCTCAATGTATTTAGAATTTAATTCAGACCATATTTCGTCAAAAGATTTTATAATTAATTCTTTTATATGTGATTTATCAGTTTCGATTGAGCTCTGTGCAAATGATATAGTTGTGAAACATATCATCAAAATTATGGTATTAAGTTTTTTCATTTTTTTTCTTTGAATTACTGGTAATTCGTTATATCAAATCAAATATAATCATTTATCATTTTTATTGTCGGGGTATCAACAGTTATTACCTTTTTTAAAATCTCTTAAATAAAAATGGCGGAGTCATCGATTTATGCAGGTTGAAGTGTCCTAAATGTGGAAGATAGTTCGCCGAAAGATTGTTGGTGAAAAACACCAACAATGGCGTAGTCTATGATTTGCTTATGTTTGTGGACACTCGATTCTCCCGATAGCTTTCGGGACGAGCGCGAGCGAGAAGAGTGGTGATGCAGAAAATTGAATTTTATTCTGGTATGTTTTTAACTAGCACTTTAAGACTTTGGGGTTTTGTAAATCGTTCCTAAGTTTCAAGCGCAGCTGCCAGGCTTTTTAGCATATCTGGAATTTTATTGACTGGTAAAACAAAATCAACACAACCTGCTGCCTGAGCATTGAGCGGCATGTGGTCAACTTCGGCAGACGAATCTTGGGCAAATGTTTTTCCTCCGTTGGCTTTGATATGCTCACAGCCTAAAGTGCCATCGCCATTATATCCGGAAAGGACAATGCCGACCGTACGGACACCCATTGCCTCTGCAAGAGAAATGAAAAATAAATCAATCTGTTTGTTCCTGCCAGTCCGAGGAGAAATTAATTTGAGCTTATAATTT
>JBBSLN010000412.1:0-2877 GCA_038255205.1 Flavobacteriales bacterium | reverse complement strand
GAGGTGTCCTTTGCCAAACGCAAATCGTTCTTTACCAAAATATCAATCGGAATCTTGAAGTAGTCGGACAAATCAATCAATCGGTCAATTGGTGGTTCCGAGCGACCTTCTTCATAGGAACCTACAATAGAACGCGACCAGCCGAGTTCGTCCGCAAAACGTTCTTGGGATAATTCCTTTAAAGCTCTTAAATGCTTAATGTTAGCTTGGATGTTTTTCATTTTATTTTATTTGCCATGAATCCCAACAAGAAATTCAAACAACGTGATTATTCATTCAGTTTTTTTCTTTCTATTCGCTCTTTAGCATTTATGATGGCTTGATGCAATTTCTTTTCCAATTGTTTTTTCGGTAAAACTTCAGTCCAATATTCTGCTACCATAATACCGTCTTTATGCATTTCTAAAAGCTCAATTTGTTCCTTACTCGCTTCTGCACATAAAATAATTCCGATAGGTAATTCTTCTCCTTTTTGCTTTTCATATTTATAAAGCCATTTTAGATACAGTTCCATTTGACCCTTATATTTAGCTTTAAACTTGCCAATTTTAAGTTCAATTGCAACTAATCTCTTTAACTTCCTGTGATAAAATAACAAATCTAAATAATAGTCATCTCCATCAATTATCATTCTTTTTTGCCGTTCTACAAAAGTAAATCCATTACCTAACTCCAAAAGAAACAACTCCAATTCCTTTAGAATAGCACTCTCTAAATCGTTTTCCAAGTAACCATCTTTTAAATCGAGGAAGTCGAGTAAATAGGGGTCTTTAAAAATCCCTTTTTCTATTCCATTAGTTTCATAAATCTGTACGTCAGCATTTTCAGTTCTTTCATAAACTTTTTTTGATATTTGTTTTCTTAATTCTCTGACGCCTATTAAATTTTCAAACACATTTTTTGAATAGAAATTTCTTTCTTCATCAGTTTTCAGTGGAATTAAAACTAAAAAGTGTGACCAAGACAAATGTCGTGACAGTATAACGACATTTTCTAAATCTGGAAATTTTTCAAAAAACTGAACCATTCTCCGTAGATTTTTTGTCTTTAAAACTATTTCCAAAATTAATTGTCAATTCTCGTGACAGTGAAACGACAATTTCTTTTCCGTATTCTGCTCTATTGTTTTTTAAAATATCAGATTGAATTCGTTTTCCAATATGCCAAAACATAATTGTTAAAGAACTATTAGCTTGAATAGCAACTTGTGTTTTTGTTTTTTCAACGATTGAAATTAAATCGTTAAGAATTTTTCGGTATTCTGAATTTTCTATTGACATTCTAAATCAATTTCTTAAAAATTAAAACAAAAGTTAAATTAGTTTCTTGCCATCACTATCATAAGCAAAGACATTTTCCTTATCCAAAAGTGTTTTTATTTTTTGTAATAAGGCATCGTCTGAAATGCTCAAAATACGCTGCGCCACATTTATTTTCAAAGCTTCTGTTTTCATAATTATCGAATTAAATCGGCATTATTTTTCCGCGTTCATTTTCAATTTCAAATGCGTTATTTTTATATTTACTACAAATGTAAGCAACAAAAACTACATATAATAGCTAATTTTGAAAAATAAATTATTTGAAGTTTTATATCGCGTAAGAAATCAATTGTTCTCGTATCAAAAAGCTAAAATTAGTTTTATTAAAGCTAAAAAAAGCCTTGGCTCTTGGCTCTTGCAGTCCCAAGAATTGGGAAGGTCTTTAGTCTTTGCCACAAAAAATCATGTATCTCAATTGTCACACATATTACAGCTTACGTTATGGCACCATCAGGCCAGAGCAACTGCTTGCCATTGCTTCAGAAAATGGGTTGCAGACCTTGGCATTGACGGATATCAACACAACGTCGGCTTGCTTGGATTTTGTGCGATTGTCTTCAAAATATAAGATTAAACCTGTCTTGGGAATCGATTTTAGGAATGGTGCGCAACAGCAGTTTATTCTCATTGCAAAAAACAACAATGGCTTTCAAAATATAAATGATTATCTATCGATATTTCTACATGATTCAGAATTGAAAATCCCTGAACTCGCACCAGAATTGGAGGATGTGTTTGTGATTTATCCTTACATCCACAAAAAAACATATCAACTTAAAGAAAACGAATTCCTCGGCATCAAACCAAAGGATTTGAACCATCTCAAGTTTTCCAAATGGAATGCATTGCGAAGTAAATTGGTCGTGCTACAAACCGTGTCTTTCAAAAATAAAAAGGATTTCAACACCCACCGATTGTTGCGCGCTATTGATAACAACACCTTATTGAGCAAGCTTCCGAAAAGTGAACAAGGAGAAGAAACGGATAGAATGTTGCCATATCAGGAATTGTGTGAGACTTATGAAGAATTTCCGGAATTGGTTCAAAATACCAGCTCCATTTTGAATGATTGTAAAGTTGATTTCGATTTTTCACAGGAAATTCCAAACAATCAAAGGTCTTACACCAATAATGAACAGCTGGATTTTAGGTTGCTCAAAAAACTGACCTATGACGGATTGCACTATCGCTACAAAAAACCTGGCGAGCGCATTTTTAAACGGATTGAAAAAGAACTGTCCATCATTGAACAAAAAGGATTTGTCTCTTATTTTTTGATTAACTGGAAGATTCTCAAATACGCACGTAGCAAGAATTATTTTTATGTCGGTCGTGGCAGTGGCGCCAATAGTATTGTGGCATATTTACTGCGGATTACCGATGTGGACCCCATAGAGCTCGATTTATATTTTGAGCGTTTTATCAATGTGTTTCGCCAGAATCCACCCGATTTTGACCTCGATTTTTCATGGAGAGATAGAGATGATATTACCGATTTCATCTTCAAGACCTTTAAGAATACGGCTTTGATTACGGTGTACAATACGTTTAAGTT
>JBBSLN010000411.1:0-2878 GCA_038255205.1 Flavobacteriales bacterium | reverse complement strand
GCTGCGCCGCCTAAAATGTTACGGGCTTTAGCGAATGCACTAATAGAAAGAAATGTAAAAATTACTTGGTGGACGAATATTCGTTTTGAAAAGACATTCAGCTTTGAGCTATGTGAATTAATGGCACAATCAGGCTGTATAGCGGTAACTGGCGGCTTGGAAGTTGCTTCGGATAGATTACTTGCCAAAATGAAAAAAGGGGTCGATATTGCGCAAGTAACGCGCGTTACCCATAATTTTTCTGAAAATAATATTATGGTCCACGCATATCTTATGTACGGATTTCCCACCCAAACGGAACAGGAAACCATTGATTCGCTAGATGTGGTAAAGCAATTGTTTGAACGCAATTGTATTCAGTCGGCATATTGGCACCAGTTTACAACTACGGTTCACAGTCCCATTGGCAAGAATCCGCAGGATTTTGGAATAACGATCACAGGACCTGTTTTTGAAGGCTTTGCTCAAAACGATTTGTGGCATGAAGATCCGCTAGGAGCTGATCATCCAAAATATACTAAGGGATTGAACTTGGCATTACACAATTATTTAAACGGAACAGGGTTTGACGAGGAAATGCAACATTGGTTTGAGTTTCCGGTTCCTGTTACGAGTCAGCCAGCGGGGTTGATTGATGGGTTTTTGGGGGAAGCGAACCGTGTTTTGATTGCAGATTAAATGTTTTAAAGGACAGTAGTTAAATCCCTATTTCTTATTGTCTGTTCGAGCGCAGTCGAGAACTATTTGGCTGCTACAAGTAGGTTTCGACTGCGCTCAACCAGACATATTGCTTAATTTTAAATCCTATACTATAAAAAGAACTATAGACCTCAGTTATTCTATTTTTTAGAAGAAATATATTCATCTACAAAATCTTCTAAAACATTTAAAGGAATTGCACCATTGGAAAGAACCACTTCATGGAATTCACGAATGTCAAAATTTTCACCTAAAGCATTTTTAGCTTTTTGACGTAATTCTAAAATTTTCATCATTCCTATTTTATAGGCTGTTGCTTGCCCTGGCATTACGATATGTCTTTCAACCATTTTAACAGCATCCATTTCTGCATTTGGGGTATTATCAGTATAATATTTAATCCCTTGCTCTCGTGTCCAATTTTTAGAATGTATGCCCGTATCTACTACCAATCTACATGCTCTCCACAATTCCATAGCCAAACGACCAAAATCTGAATAAGGATCTGCATAAAAGCCCATTTCTTTTGGAATAAATTCAGAATATAATCCCCAACCTTCTGAATAAACCGTGTACCCACCAAACTTTCTAAACATAGGCACTTCTTCTAATTCTTGCTGAATTGCCAATTGCATGTGGTGTCCGGGAATTCCTTCGTGATATGCCAATGCTTCCATCTGATAGTTTGGCATAGACTCCATATCATATAAGTTGGCATAATAAATTCCGGGTCTTGAGCCATCAGCTGCTGGGCTATTGTAAAAGGCCTTTCCCGCAGACTTTTCTCTGAAAGGTTAAACGGCTTTTACTACAATGTCTGCTTTTGGCTTTGTAATAAATATTTCATCCAATCTAGTTTTCATACTGTCTATTAAATGCACCGCTTGTTTTAAATAAGCGTCTTTTCCTTTTTGATCTGCACTGTAATAAAACTGTTTGTCGGTTCTCATAAACTGAAAAAAGTCTTGTAAACTGCCTTCAAATCCTACTTGCTGGCGTATTGCATCCATTTCTCCATGAATTCTGTCAACTTCCGCTAAGCCTATTTTGTGGATTTCATCTGCAGTTAAATCGGTAGTAGTGGTTCTTTTTAATGCATTGTTATAAAATGCCTCACCGTCAGGAAATTTCCACGCGCCATCATCAGTATTCGCTCTTTCCTTTTGCTCTTTTATAAATGAAATAAGCCCTACATAAGCTGGTTTTACAGAAGTTAATAAGGCTTGGTTTGCTTGTTTCTTTAAAGTAGATTTTGTTTTATCATCAATCTCCAATTTGTTTACTTTATTCATAAAATCTTCTAATAATGTACTTTGCGTATTAGAAGTGTCAAAAGGTTGGCCAACTAATATATTTTCTGAATCTTGTACTACTTTATCATAAACAAATTTTGGAGGAGCAATACCAATAGCTTCTCGTTCTTTTAGATTCTCGACCACTTGAGCGAAGTATTTGTTAAAACCATTCAATCTAGATATATAGGCCTCAGCATCTGCAACACTATCAATGCGGTGCATGTTTATTAAGAATGCCGGCATACCAGATTGCGCACCAAACATTTGATTTACTGGGTAGTTGTGTAATCTGTATTTATAATCGTCAATACTATTTTCTACATTTTGTTTATAGAGTTTATAACTCAATAAGGCATCTTTTGAAAGTGCGGCTACATTTACGGAATCTGTTAACCAAACAAGTTCTTCTTTGTTTATTTTCAAGTCTCTTTCTGATGCTTCAGGCGAATTATCATCGAGTTTCCCGTAATCCTTTTTTATTCCAAGTCTAGTTTGAAACTCTGGGGATAAATCTAACTTAGTATCAAATGACCTTTGAAAAAAATCATTCACTTTTTTGGATTCAGCCATAATCTCCACATCTGTATATTCTTTTACAGTTTTTTCTTCTTTACAAGAAATTAATAATATAAGTGTACAAAGAAGCAGTGTAGATTTTAAAAATAATTGTTTCATGTTTTTATTTTATTGTTCAGACTTTTTTCTAAAAGTAATAATTTTTGAATAAGAATCCGCAAGAGGCTGAAAAAACCAAATAACATCCCGACAATTAAGATTTATAAGTAGATTGGAACCAGACAATTAATTAAACTTGGCATTGCACAATTATTTGAATGGAACAGGGTTTGATGAGGAAATGCAGTTTTGGTTTGAGTTTCCGGTTG
>JBBSLN010000410.1:0-2900 GCA_038255205.1 Flavobacteriales bacterium | reverse complement strand
TGGGGACGCACCCAAATATAAAAATGGATTGTTTCTAGTGTTTAAGACAATGTCTGCGATATATTTCACCAAATTTGATTCGATAATGATTTGATTGACCAAATCTTGAAACTTGCTAATTTGCTCCCTGCTCAAATGAGATGTCACTTTATCAATTTTGTCGTCGCCTTTCAAGTTTTGTTCTCTATTGATAATTTCAATTTCTTCCTCGAGATTTGGATAATCGATGTCTATTTTAAATAGGAAACGGTCTAATTGAGCTTCTGGTAATCGATACGTTCCTTCTTGTTCTATTGGATTTTGAGTTGCCAATACGATGAATGGCAAATCCATAATGTATTTGTGTCCGTCAATCGTTATTTGGCGTTCTTCCATGACTTCAAATAAAGCGGCTTGCGTCTTTGCTGGCGCTCGGTTGATTTCGTCGATAAGAATCATGTTTGAGAAAATTGGTCCTTTTTTGAAGTCGAATTCAGAGGTTTTCATATCAAACACCGACGTTCCTAAAATATCACTTGGCATCAAATCTGGTGTGAACTGTATTCTGCTGAAACCAATGTCCAATGATTTTGCCAAGAGTTTCGCCGAAATTGTTTTTGCAACACCAGGAACACCTTCAATCAAGGAATGTCCATTGGCCAATATCGATGCAATCAACATATCTATCATTCCTTTTTGACCCACGATGACCTTGCCGATTTCGTCTTTAATGAGCTTAATTCCTTCTTGTAATTCGCTTAAATCGATACGGTTTTTGAAGTTGACCGTTTCTTCGTCTTGCTGTGTCACTTCCGGAGGCAAAATAATCGGTGGAATATTGGTGTCGATGGTCGGCTCGGGAGTTGTATGCTCGATGCTGTCGTCTTTTTTTGGTTCTAAATTATCATTGTGATGCGCTTCCATATTTATTTTTTATAAAAATCTTCTATAAGGTTGTTAAGGTTCAATAAATCGACTTCTGTGCAAACAGGTTTCGCCTTTAAATATACAATAAGGTCAATTAATTGTTTGGTGATTTTTTTATCTTTTCCAGATTTGACCGTTAGATTCTTGGTAAATTTTTCATCCAATAATTGTGTGTCTAAATAATAGACACGTCTGATGTATTCCAAAAAGTAAGTAATCTTTTTGTCGATGAGGTTGTTGTGGTCTTTGGTTTCATAATATAGATTGCCAATGGTTTTTGTAAAGGCAACAGTTGTATTTTCAAGAGGTTTTACTACTTTCACAATCCGTTGTTTACGTTTGGCGTTAAAAATCATAAAAAGCACCAAGCTTATCAATCCCAAATACCAAGCGGCTCTCAAGGCTGGTTTGCTCAAGATAAATCGCAAGGGAGAATCACCCAAATCCTGCCCGATTTTTGAATGGTAATCATAAAATATGTTATCATCCGTAAGATACGACAAGGCCGCAGCCGCATACTTTTGGTTGTCTTTTTTCAACAACTGATAATTGGTAAATACAACCGGTCGTAAATGTAAATAAACGCTTCCGAAGCCATGGTCGATCCTCACAAAATTGATACGTTTGGTGGAATCAAATTTCTGATAGCCCAAAACGGTCGTGATGGATGAATCCAATTTTGAAAAATAGATATTGCTCAATCCTTTGTCAATCGTGATGGAATCGTTCTTTAAATCAGGATTTGTAAAGCCAAATTCAGCATTGCCTTTGACATCATAAAGATTTTTAATATCCAAGTGGAGCGAATCATAAAATTTTTGTGGCGGATAGGCCGTTGAAATAAAGACATCATTACCATGGGAAGCAAAATCGAGCAGTTCTTGCGCAGACACATCATCGATTTGAGCATATTCATCGATATGAAGGTATGTTCCCGAAGCCGAATACGTGCTATCTTCCCAATTGAAAGTGGCATCAAAATATTGAAAAGGTGTCACGCGAATATCTTCAATATCACTATTTGGAAACAAGGTTGGCAATTGGTCGTAAATTACAAAGGTACCATAAGGAATTTTGTCCGTTTCGCGATAGGTTTTTGACCAATCGATAGGTGTTTCCCTTGAAAATTCAATTACGATAAATCCTATAAAAAGGACAACCAACAAGCCTATATAAAGTTTTACGGTCTTGTTCATGCTTTTATCGAATTAAGAAATTTGGTAAAAGCAGTTTTGGCTTTGGTGAATTGCTGTTCGTTGACATCAAATTCGCCATACCAGATATAATTGTAGAGATAGGACGTATAGGAAAACTCGTCTTTTATAGTTTTGGAAGTGATTTCATTAAAATAGTCACTGTTCGTTTTTTCTACATCATATTCGATGATTTCGGCATTGGTCAGGCCTTTTAACAGCCATAAGTAATAATACCGAATCGCTAAACGATAATTATGTTCGTTTTCGGCTTCGGCAATGAGTCGCTTGAAATCGGTTGCGTAAATGTTGCTTTCAATATCTGTTACTGGAATAATCCTTTTATCCGAAGATTTGCCAAAGACCCAGTTGCCTTCGTCATTCATCACCGCTTTAAAAATGAAATAAATAACGAGTAAAAAGATGATAACACCAGCAATTTTTAAGGCGATATCAGTCGCTTTGGACGCTTGACCTGCACTGTTTAAATTGAATAAATCCCGAAATAAATCATTCAACCATTGTTTGAATCGCGTCCACCAACCTGAATTTTCAATTTTACGCTCATAGATAAAATCGTCATCTAGATACTTTTCGGTGACATTCTCAAATTGTCGTCGTTTAATTGAAGAATCATCAGAGGGAATCGAATCGATGAATGTTTGTTGAATCGCAGTTTCTTCCGAAGAAAACGACATCGAGAGGCCATTGAAAGCGAATCCAATACAAAATAGAATGATATATAGCCAGCCTTTTCTACTCACCAGAACCGATTTGGTCAATGACGCTTTTTGTATTAAT
>JBBSLN010000409.1:0-2903 GCA_038255205.1 Flavobacteriales bacterium | reverse complement strand
GCAAAAAGAAATCAGTTGATGGTCAACCAATTTCAGGACGAAAAATCACAACCTGTCTATTCGGTTATCGACAAAGGACGTGTAATGAAAATGCCTTTTGATGGTTTGATGCTATTGGATTATGCCATCAATGCAGCTTTGGTCATTTCCAATGTGGCACTGAAAAAGCATGATAAAGCTGGAATTTTAGCATTCTCAAAAAAAGTAGAGAATATAGTGGTTGCTGAAAAACGAACCTCGCAAATGAATTTAATTTTGGAATCGCTTTATAATATTGAAACGGATTTCTTCGAAAGTGATTTTGGCAGATTGTACGCTGATATCAAACGGAACATCAATCAAAGAGGTCTCATGTTACTCTACACCAATTTTGAAACTTTGGATGGATTGCATCGGCAAATTGCCTATTTAAAAGGGATTGCAAAAAATCATTTGTTGGTGGTTATTTTCTTTAAAAATACAGAATTGGAAAGCATTATCAATAATCCCGCAGAAACAGTTCAACAGGCTTACGACAAAGTAATTGCTGAAAAATTTGCATTTGAAAAACGATTGATTGTTAACGAACTCCAGAAATACGGTATTCAATCTATTTTGACGACTCCAGAGAATTTGACGATTGATACAATTAATAAGTATCTCGAGATTAAGGCGAGAGGACTTTTGTAGTAGGCATTTTTCAGTAGGCAGTAGGCAGTCGCAGTCGCAGTTGTGTAAGAATGAAAATAATTGGTGATAGTGGCGAAAAACCTTCGGTTTAAGCGCTAAGGGTCGCAAAGGAGGCGCGATGTTCGCAAAGTTGAGCCTTGCAACCATTGCATAAAACCTAGCGACCATTGCGGTAAAACTATTTTCTATATTAACCTTTTTTGCAAAAATTCGTTCTTCAGGTTTCAAACTTCCATCTTCAAGCCTCTTTACAACCCATCCACCTAAAACAACATTTCAGTAATTCAATTTATGGGAATCCTTCATCTTGACGGACATTTGATTCAACATTAACACATAAAACAATTATCATGAAAAAATTAGTATTTACCATCGCCTTCACATTCATCTCAATTTTGGGATTTAGCCAAGAAACAAACGGCAACACAATTACCGTAACTATTGACCAGATTAAAAACAATAAGGGTCATATCTTATTGGGTCTTCACACCACAGAAACATTTATGAAGGCTGATGCTATCCAACAAGCGAAAAGTGAAATCGTAGATGGAAAAATAATTGCCACTTTTACTAATGTAAAACCTGGTAATTATGCCGTCATGGTACTCCACGACGAAAATGATAATGGAAATATGGACTTTGAGCCAAATGGAATGCCGAAAGAAAATTATGGAATGAGCAATAATCCTGCACTTATGGGACCTCCACAGTTTAGCGATGCTCAATTTGAAATTGCTGACAAGGATTTAGAGTTTAAAATCAACTTAATGTAACTTTCTCTCAATCCCGATAGCTTTCACGACCGAAGACCCAAAGATAAAGAATCACAAAATTGAAAAAAAAGGAGAAACCAAAATTTGGCTCTCCTTTTTCTATTTACAAGTAATTTTTTAAATAGCAATAAGAAAATTAATTATCAATTTTAAACTTCTAACTTCTAATATCTTATATCTAACTTCTAATATCTAACCTTAAACAGTTTCCCCAAGCCAAGCCTTCATCATCCAAACCGTTTTTTCCTGTTCCGTAATAAAATCACTCATCATGGCATTGGTTCCTTCGTCATTCGCCTCTGATGACTTATCGAGAATCATACGTTCAATTTTCAATAATTCCGACAACGAATCCACAATCAATTGAACTGCTTTATCATCTACTGAAATATTTTTACCAACAGGGACTTTCGCCGCTTTTGTATAATCATCAAATGTATGCAAAGGTGTTTCTCCTAAAGTCAGAATACGTTCTGCTACCGCATCAACTTTAAGATTGGCATCGTTGTATAATTCCTCAAACTTGGGATGCAAATCAAAAAATCGTTTTCCTTTGATATTCCAGTGAATACCTCTTAAATTTTGATAATAAATTTGGAAATTGGCCAATAAATGATTCAAATCATTCGCTAATTCTTTTGTTTTCTTGGTATCTAAACCTATGCTGTTCTTCGTCATAATATCTTCTGTTTTTAGTATTTA
The DNA here is from genome assembly GCA_038255205.1 of Flavobacteriales bacterium. Taxonomy (GTDB): domain Bacteria; phylum Bacteroidota; class Bacteroidia; order Flavobacteriales; family Flavobacteriaceae; genus JBPOFM01. The sequence goes on along the minus strand of JBBSLN010000409.1, from coordinate 759 downwards.
TCCAAATTTACAACAGAATTAACAGTCTGAACAATAGATTTCATTAATACTTTTGATAATTTTATAGCTTAAATGAATAGCGATGACAATTACTCAACTAAAGTACGTTCTTGCGATAGCAGAACATAAGAACTTTACAAAAGCAGCTGAAAAATGTTTTGTGACACAACCAACTTTAAGCACACAAATTCAAAAATTAGAAGAAGAGCTTGACATTCTAATTTTTGACAGAAGCAAAAAGCCTATAGAGTTAACATCAATCGGTCGAAAAATTGTCCATCAGGCACGGAATATTGTTAATGAGTCAGATAGGATACAAGACATCGTGGACCAGCAAAAAGGATTTATCGGCGGCGAATTCCGTTTGGGAATCATACCGACGGTGATGCCCACTTTACTGCCAATGTTCTTAAAGGCCTTTATCAAAAAATATCCAAAAGTAAAACTGAAAATAGAAGAATTGACCACTGAAGATATCATGCAACGAATACATGAAGGTCATTTAGATGCAGGAATAGCGGCTACTCCATTGGAAAATGAAAAAATCAAAGAGCGCGTTCTATATTATGAACCCTTTGTCGGCTATATCCCAACAGAACACCGTCTTGCAGAAAAGAAAACTCTCACTGTGGAAGATTTGGAAATCGACGATATGCTCCTTCTGGAAGATGGTCATTGCTTTCGTGATGGCGTCATTAATTTGTGCAAGGTTTTCAAAGATCATAATAATGACCATTTTCAATTGGAAAGTGGCAGTAT
>JBBSLN010000408.1:0-2918 GCA_038255205.1 Flavobacteriales bacterium | reverse complement strand
GGATGCCAAGCCCAGTCGTAATCGGTTTGCCCAATTTCCTTTTTGACCAATCCGTTTGTAATATAGCAAATCATTCCAGCCGATTAGAAATCCTGGCAACGACTTATCCCTTGTCGTCACATACTGAAATTGAAATATATTTTTAAAACCTGAAACATATTGGTAATCATAATCCAAGGTATTGAACGCATAAATCCCCTTGTATAAAAGTTTGTGAACGTTCAGTGCTTGTGGTACATCAGGACTCGTTGCTCCAAATTTATACTGATAATCTTCGGTAAAATAATTAAAACCTAATTCGATACGATTCTTAAAGTTGAATTCATATAGACCCAAAATCTCATAAGAGGTGTTGTTGTATTTATAGTCAGAAGTCGAATTATTGAAAAACACAGGTTCTTGAGTCGTCAAATCCTGATAGTTGACAGCCAGTCCGAAGTTGCGACTGAACAAATAAGGTGCCCTGAAATTGATGCCGTACGAACTGTAAATATCCTTCTGATAGAATCCGCCAAACGTAATATTCTGCCCAAATAAATTGAATTCGTACAATCCCAAACGATAGGCAAATTCATCCTCATTAGTCGTATACACGTTCACGGAAGGAATGATGGTAAAATTCTCATCAATGGTATAAAACACATTGTATTCTCCGTCCTTTTCGGCTGGAAAGATTTGATAATAGGCATGGGCAATCGAAGGCAATCGCTTCAAGCGTTTGATATCTTCTTGAATCATTGTCGAATCCAAAGCCACGCCAGGTTTTACTTTCGATAATTTGTGAATAAATGATGATTTTAGTTTCTTGTTGCCCTGCACTTTCAAATCGGCAACCGTAGCTTGTTGCGCACTGACTTGAAAACTGAAGACACACAAAAACAGGATAATTAGGATTTTCATTGTTTAGAATAGAACGATTTTAAAACTTGTTCCGCAGGTTTATTTTGTGGCGTGAATCGATTGTTGTCCTTTCCTCCTGCGCTTTCGTGGTCATGAAACCACTTCCAAACAAAACCTCCCGCAAACCAGTCTTCTTGCCAAAATTCTTCAAACAAAGCTTGTGTCAAAACGGCTTGTGCTTCAAGATTTACTTGCTTATCAACTCTATCAACTGTCCAAGGCGCTCTACCAGCATAATCAATACTTCGATAGCCAAATTCAGTAAACAAAATCGGTTTATCGTGTTTTTCTGAATAGGATTTCATTTCAGATTTATGTTTTTGCCAACCATTTTTCGCAGCTTCGAGTGTTGGCGATTGCTTATCATCCACTGGAAAATAAGCGTCAATACCGATATAATCAATGTCATCCCAAAAAGGTGTGCGATGGTATTCATTCCAATTGGATGCATAGGTCAATTTACCTTTGTACACTTTTTTTATTTCTGTAATCAATTCCTTCCAATACGCTGGCCTTGCATCAATGAAGTTCTCAAGTTCGGTGCCAATGCACAAAATTTCGAAATTATTTTGTTGAGCAATGCGTGCATATTCTAAAATAAACCTGCTGTATGAAGTTTCCAAAGTCTTCCAATCTTCCTCTTTCATCATTTTGATAAATCCTGTAAACTGACCATTGGAAACCCATAATTGAGGTTTCAGCATTATCTTGATGCCTTTCTTCCGAAGTTCTTCAGCATATTGCTCAATACCATCTTCGCGTTCACCAAACCATTGTCTATCTTCATTAAATCTAATTTCGGGATGTGACAATTCACGTATAAATCCGAAGGGCATCAATGCAGCAAAATTGGCGTTGATATTTAAAACTGGCAGTAAATTCTTTTCCGTAATGGCATCTCGCGAGGCAACAAAACTAACGCCGTTTATTTTGGAAACCTGTCCTGAACAGGCCATTTGCAATGCGGCAAAACAAGTCAATAATAAAGACTTAAATAAGTTCATCTGATGCTTTATAATTGTTATCAATTGTCAGATGGAATGTCCCAAATATTATATCGTTTGATATCCGAAAAGTTAGTTGTGGGCATTTCATAATAGCAATTTTAAGTCCCAATTTACTGAAATCTTCAGAATATAGCTCTCAATCCCAAACTAAATGTTTGACCCAATCCTTGAAAATTAGTACCTGTGACGATTTTCCCAAAAGAGGCTTCAAGATTCAGAACTTCTGACAATTGATATTTTCCACCAAAGCCAAGTTGGGTATAACGTTGTGAAAAATCATTGCCCAAATCCACCAAAAATGCTTGCTGCCCATTGATGAAAATGGTCGATTTATCAGATGGGAAATAACTCAAAAAAGCACTAAATGGCAAGAATAAACTATTGTTGGCAAAGCGTTCGCCAATATTGGAATCCGCAGAATTTGCATCTTGACTTTTCTCTCCAAAGTTGAAGCCTAAATCCATTTGTGTAAAAATCTGCCAATCATCGCCACCAAAAGTTTTATCGTAGAAAAATTTGGTTTCCCAAAACACACTTCTTTTGTCCAGATAAGGCGCATTTGGCATGTCTTTAAACACTGGCAAATACACCGAACTCGTCAAAGAAAAGTTCGGAACGCTGGCAATCGGTTGAAAACGTATGGAAGGTGCGATAACAGTCAACCCACTTCGTGCGTCCGTAGAATTATTCTCAAAACTAAAAACCGAAAAGGCATCCTGTCCGCCAAATGTATTGGCTCGAACTTGAAAAATTAAACCAATATTCACCCTCGAATTATCATTAATTCCCGTATAGATTTCTGTGGTACTGGTGAAAAAATTTTGACGCGGAATGTCAACAGAAGTGCTTCCTTCGTCTGTCCTTTTGGTTTGGGTATAAAGACTATTAAAGAACTTGATGTCCCACTGCCCTTTTTTCAAAAGTTTTGAAGGTGTGTATTCTTGGATATTACTTTTCTGTGAATCGTTGTTAGAGTCGTCTTGTGAATATCCACACAAACTGAATAGTATC
>JBBSLN010000407.1:0-2922 GCA_038255205.1 Flavobacteriales bacterium | reverse complement strand
TATTTGATTTTTTCATTCCAATTTTATTTCCTGCTGATGATTTTTGATGCGAACCTTGATTATTTCACGGCAATGCTGTTCATCACAAACATGTATTTATTGTCATCTATCGTGCCTTCCATTTTTATTTTTGATGTGGTCATTAAAGGAAGTGTTGCGGTCTATCTGTTTTCAATGGTTGGTGTAAATGATTTAACTGTTTTATGCATCGTGACTTTAATTTGGCTGCTAAATTTTGTGATTCCAAGTGTGTTTGGCAGTTATTATGTGCTTAATTTTAACCTTCCAAAAGTCGACGCTACATTATGACCTTAATTGCGATTTTCATTACCCTAATATATTTGTTTTTAATAGCGAGCTTTATCTATGGTTTTGATAAAGTTGATGAGTTTTCTTTGAAGGATTTGAAAGCAAAGACGAAATTTTCGGTCATTATTCCGTTTCGTAATGAGGAGCAAAATTTGCCTACATTATTGGAATCGATTTTAAAATTGAATTATCCGAAAAGTATGTTTGAAATCATATTTGTAGATGATGAATCGGAAGATGGGTCGGTTGAAACAATTGAACAAAAATTTAGAGAGAATCTCGGCGAGCTTTCCTCGTTATCTTCGAGTCAAAAACTTTTGACTCTCGATAATGCTCGATTTGACAGAAGAACTATTAAAAACATTAGAACTTCAAAATCCCCAAAAAAGGATGCCATCACATTGGCAATTTCGCAAACCAAATATGATTGGATTGTGACGACAGATGCGGATTGCGTGCTACCGAAATTCTGGCTCGATAGTTTTGATGATTTTATTCAGATGAATCATCCAGAATTCATCGTCGCACCTGTGACCTATTCAAAAATGAATTCTTTTTTGAATCGTTTTCAGCTTTTAGATGTTTTGAGTTTGCAGGGTTCGACCATCGGAGGATTTGGAATCAGCAAGCCATTTTTATGCAATGGAGCGAATTTGGCATACACCAAACAGATTTTTGAAACCGTGAACGGATTTGAAGGGAATGACAACATAGGAAGTGGCGACGATATTTTCATGCTTGAAAAAGCAGTGAAATTTTTTCCAGAAAAAGTGAAGTTTCTAAAATGCCAACAGGCCATTATAACAACCTTACCACAACCAAATTTTGATGCTCTAATTTTCCAACGTATACGCTGGGCGGCCAAGACAGGTTCTTATCGCAATCTATTTGGTAAATTAGTTGGCATCATTGTGTTTTTGATGAATGGTGGATTACTGGTTTTCTCACTTATGACTTTGACTGGAATTATTAATTTGAAAACCTTTTTTTATATTTCAATAATCAAATTCGGAATTGATTTTCTGTTGATTTACAAAACGGCCAGTTTCACGAATCAGAAAGAGGTCATGAGAACCTATTTTTTTGCGTTTTTTCTTTATCCATTTTTTGCATTTTACGTGGTTTTTTCCTCGGTTTTCAAAGGTTACAAATGGAAGGGTCGTGATTATATCAAATAGTTAAAACTCATTTATTTTCGTTAGATTTACCTATTAAATTGGCTTCATTATGAAAAGACTACTTTTTTTATTGTGCGTGTTAATAAGCTACACATCATTAAAAGCGCAAGAAAAATTCACAATTAATGGTGAAACGCTACAATTGAAAACTGAAGTTGACGGAAAATTAGATTTACTTTGGAACATCATTGATAATGAATACCGTTATTTTATAAGAACTTCCGACAACAGCATCACAGAACTTGTCAACATACAAGATAATGATAAAAGCTATCAAGAACAATACAAAATAATACTTGAAAACGCTACCTCTGGAATGTCTGCGAACAGCGTCAACCTCACATTGCCGAGTTTGATTACCTATATTGAAGCTTATAATAAAAGTCAAGACGCCGCATTTGAATCTACACACTCAAAAAGTAAAGCACAATTGCGATTAATGGTATTCGGTGGGATTACCAACAGTCCTTTCGTAACTAATCCTGACAATGTGAAAACACCTGTTTTTGGTGCAGAGCTAGAAGTTTCGGAAGAAAGAGAATCATCGCGACATTCAGGTTTTTTTCAGATTCGTCATGTGCTTGAAGACAAGGATAAATTCCCATATTCAACCACAGAATTGTCACTGGGCTATCGTTATCGCTTTATCAAATCGAGAGTATTTAACCTGTTTGCAGATGTAAAAGCTGCAACAGTAAATTTCTCCAAATCCACAGTGCCGATTGCTGGAACTGGTGGAGTTGTGACTATACAAGAAGTTTCAGATACTGCGTTTGATGTACCTTTTATTTTTGGCGTCGGAGCTGATATTAGAGTTTCTGAATGTAGTTTTATTACACTTGGCTACAATCAATTGTTTGCTGCCTTTTTAGATAACCAAGGTAACTTTTCTACAGATGTGACCTTGGGGTATAAGTTGAAGTTGTAAAACAATTAATTAATAGTCACAACAACAGGCAAATTAAACTCCGTTGCCACTTGAGGACTTCGTTTGATTGCTGGATATATTTTAGGAAGAGAATCAAAACTATGCCGTAAAAGACTATCCAATTGGGGAATCTGTGCTTTTGTCACCTCACTACTAACAATGTCCTTTAATGTAAAATTACCTTTGTTATCAATGTGGATTTTTAATAGAATGGTATCGCTGATATCTTCTGTTACAACAATGTTTTGCTTTGAAAGGTAGGTATTAAGCCGATTGCGAAGGACATCCTCAAAGCAGGTTTGTTTATTATCTGAAGAATCACAAATCGTGAAGGTTGGGTATTCATCTACGTCATTCCAATTGATGGATTTCAACTCTTCATTTAGAATCTCTTTGGTATCGATTTTCTTTTTGTTGAAGTAATCGCACGAGCTCAACGTTGCAAGAATGACAATAAGTATTAATCGCTTCATTTAAACGGATAAAGAAGCTGAAAAGTACAATTTT
>JBBSLN010000406.1:0-2930 GCA_038255205.1 Flavobacteriales bacterium | reverse complement strand
CATCCGTAAAATGTCTCCGTTCTTTCGGTTGGCCAAACTTGTTTTGGTTATAAGAATTAGAATCGCCTTTCGGTATCGATAAGGATGTCCAGTCGCTTCCTTTTAACATTCTACCTATAAAAGCTATTTGCCCTATGTGGTTAGGATAGTGGCCCAATTGCCTAAAAATGGCCTCCGCAACGGTATGACCTTCATTTCTGATATAGACAATCTTATTCATATCACTATCATTCAATGGCTTGATGGCATCGAACAAACATTTCCAGCCTTTTTCCCATACCGCAATCAATTCTTCTTTTGAAGTGTAAGTTGGTTCAAATTCCTGCTCGCGATCTCTCCATAGTTTTTCGCCATCTTCTGTCAGGAAATTTGTCCATCTGCTCAACATATTTCCTGCCATATGTTTAACGATAATGGAGATGCTGTTGGACGCATCATCATATTGAAAGTTCATATCTTCAAACGAAAGCTGTTCGAAGGTTTTGTCACCAACGGTTTTGTAATAAATGAATTGTTTGATGATGCCAGAAATATATGTGTTTTCCATGGCATAAATTTAGTGAAGAAAATTCTAAAATAAAGCACCAAAAATTAAAATCCCAAATCCCAAACGATATTGTCTATTGGAATTTGGAATTTTAAATATTGGGATTTAAAAAGTTTGGTTATCCTTTCTTTGGAATAAATTTTAATGCATCTCCATTGATACAGTGGCGAAGCCCAGTGGTTTCTTTTGGGCCATCATTAAAAACATGCCCTAAATGACCTCCACAAGTCGCACAATGTTCTTCATCACGTGGATAGCCTATTTTATTGTCTTTTCCGTACGCTACATTACCCTTGATTTCCCTATCAAAACTCGGCCAACCTGTTCCTGAATCGAATTTGTACTCACTTTCAAACAAAGGTGTTTGACATCCAGCACAGATATAAGTTCCTGGCTTATAGTTTTTATTTAACGGACTTGAGAAAGGCGCTTCTGTACCTTCCTGTCTTAAAATGTAATATTCGTCCGCTGTCAATTCAGCCTTCCATTCGGCATCAGTTTTGGAAACTTTAAATTCTTGTTTCTCTTTTGTTTCTTGTTTTGCCATTTCTTTTTTCTGGGCGGATGAATTGCAGCTAAAAAAAAGACTGATGGCCATTAGTGTGATTATCTTATGCATTGTGTTTATTATTTAGTTATCGTAAGTTAGTGATTATGTCGTGGACTATTGCCAATTCTTACCTTTACGGTCGTCATTTTGACAAACTTTTAACAGTTGTAGCTGCACCTAAAAGTTTTACGAAAAAATTAATAGCTTTGGTTTTTATTCCAATTCATTCAAAAAATGGTAAATTGGTAACAAAATACAACCATTTTCAAAATAGTTAATAATTCACCTATGGCAGCAGTTTTAACACACAGTCTTTTTACGGATTTCGATATCAATCTTTTTTTTGCGGGAAAGCATTTTCGATTATATGAAAAGTTTGGGTCTCATACCATGATGGTTGATGGGGTAGAAGGTACTTATTTTGCTGTTTGGGCGCCGAGTGCGCAGCAAGTCTCTGTTGTTGGGGATTTCAATTTTTGGAGTGATGGCGCGCACCAACTTCACGTGCGTTGGGATAAAAGTGGTATATGGGAAGGATTTATCCCCAACGTTGGAAAAGGAACTGTGTACAAATACAAAATCCATAGCTCCATTAATGGCGTTAAAACTGAAAAAGCAGATCCGTACGCACGCCGCAACGAGCATCCACCGCAGACGGCATCCATCGTTTGGGAGGACGATTATAAGTGGAAGGACAGTGGATGGATGAAAAAACGTAAAGAGCACAATTCTTTAGACGCTCCGTTTTCGGTGTATGAAGTGCATTTGGGCTCTTGGAAACGCCACGCAACTGAAGATAGATATTTATCCTATCTAGAGTTGGCCGATGATTTGGTTACTTATGTTAAGGAGATGAATTTTACACATGTGGAATTGATGCCAATTATGGAATATCCTTATGATCCAAGTTGGGGCTATCAGATTACCGGATATTTTGCACCTACATCTCGTTTTGGCTATCCAGAGGAATTCAAACACTTGGTAGATGCATTACATAAGAATAATATTGGTGTGATTCTCGATTGGGTACCATCCCATTTTCCGGAAGATGCACACGGACTTGGTTATTTCGATGGTTCGTGTCTGTACGAGCATCCTGATAGGAGGAAAGGCTTCCATAACGATTGGAAGAGTTTAATATTCAATTATGGAAGGAATGAGGTGAAATCCTTCTTGATCAGTAATGCGATTTTTTGGCTTGACCAATATCATGCGGATGGTTTACGAGTCGATGCCGTGGCATCAATGTTATTTTTGGATTATTCTAGAAACGATGGTGATTGGGAGCCGAATATTTTTGGTGGTCGTGAAAATCTCGAAGCCATTGCGTTTATGCGCGACATGAATGAAGCTGTCTATAGCAGTTTTCCCGATGTGCAGACGATTGCTGAAGAATCAACTGCGTTTCCTATGGTTTCAAAACCGACTTTTTTAGGAGGCTTGGGCTTCGGAATGAAATGGATGATGGGCTGGATGCACGACACTTTGGAGTATTTCTCAAAAGAACCTATTTACAGACAGTTTCATCAGAACGATTTAACCTTTTCAATGACTTATGCCTTTACAGAGAATTTTGTATTGCCATTTTCACACGATGAAGTAGTTCACGGCAAGGCTTCTATGATACATAAAATGCCAGGTGATGAGTGGCAAAAATTTGCCAACTTACGAGTGCTATACAGTTATATGTTCACCCACCCAGGAACGAAATTGCTCTTTCAAGGGTGCGAATTTGGACAAACCAGCGAATGGAATTTCACAAAAGGGCTCGATTGGGATTTGTTGCAGTATGACTTTCATAAAGGCATCCAACGACTTATTAAGGATTTGAAT
>JBBSLN010000405.1:0-2949 GCA_038255205.1 Flavobacteriales bacterium | reverse complement strand
TTGGGTATGGAACGCATCTATATTTCTGGCGACACGGAAGATATTCCTGAAATGAGAACTCTTAAAAACATTGATGTGGCATTCGTTTGTATGAATTTGCCATACACTATGACTGTTGAAAGTGCCGCGAGTGCTGTTTTGGATTTTAAGCCTAAAAAAGTGTATCCCTATCATTATCGCGGTTCTGACGGCAAAAGTGATGTTGATAACTTTAAAAAACTCGTCAATTCTGGAAATCCGGATATCGAGGTCATACAGTTAAAATGGTACAAATAACCGTTTGTCGGTTTAAAAATCGGATGAAATACATGGTTCTTCATAACTTTTTTACTTTGAAATAGTTACTGAATTAATTAAAAGTGTATATTTGGGTTCCAAATCAATTTAAAACATATTAAGTGATGCTTAATCTAACTAACCTAAACCTTATAGTAAGCACAATGCAACTAACAATCGTGCTTATAGTTACCGCTGCAATTTTCCTTGTTTTTATCGTTATTGCAATCATTAAGATGTATAAATTGAAAGCCGAAAATAAACGTCTTTTAGAATCTGATGCATTTAAAACGGATGTGGATGAAAGTTATAAGGATTTTACGGATGGGCATTTGTATGATAATAAATAAGTAGGCAGTGGGCAGTGGGCAGTAAAATAATAATTTAAATGATAGTAGAAGCAACAGGAGATTTAAGTAAAATGTTAGTATATTATCGATTGCTGTCGTAACCCTGTTAGTTTTATTGATAATGAATATTTATAAAGTACACAAGCTTAAAACGAAATTGAAGGCTTTTGAAAATAATTGAATTGTCTTTTTGATATAAAATTAGAAATTCTGCAGTTGCAGGATTTTTTTTTATTTAAATTCTACTCTGACCGCTTTCGGCCTTTTTATTTAAAGTTGAAAATTATTATTTAAATGTTCATTTTCAGCTTCAATTTCAATTTCAGTTATATTTGGGCGTGTCCCTAAAGGGTCGGGCTATACGTTACAAGTCCTCGCAACCTCGATTATCATCGAGGGTGCTGTGGGCTTTCCACTTCTATCCCTCATGCGGATTTGGTAAAGAACAAGGTTTTAATTACTATTATAATCGGTTTTTTACAAATAGCCCACAGTTTAAGCCGTGAGCTATAAAATATAGTTTACAATAGCCGTTATAAAGATTTCTATCCACAATTTGTAATTTCGGCCTGCATTTTGAACATTGAATTCACTTTGAGTAAGTAAAAATAATTTTACACTCTGCGTGAGGGATAGAAGTGAAAAGCCCACAGCTCTCACGATTTTTCATCGTGAGAGCGAGGACTTGTAACGGATAGCCCGACCCATTTCGGGTCACGCCCAAAAAACAAATAATTAAAATATCTTACCTAACCAATTTTTTATACTTGATTCGTTTAGGAGCCACATCACCCAAACGTTTCTTCTTATTTTCTTCATACTCGCTAAATCCACCTTCAAAGAAATACACTTCAGAATTCCCTTCAAATGCCAAAATATGTGTACAGATTCTATCTAAAAACCATCTATCATGACTGATAACTACCGCACAGCCAGCAAAGTTTTCAAGTCCTTCTTCAAGTGCTCTTAACGTATTGACATCTAAATCATTGGTTGGCTCATCTAAAAGCAATACATTACCTTCTTCTTTGAGCGTCATTGCGAGGTGCAAACGGTTTCTCTCTCCTCCAGAAAGCAATTTTACTTTTTTGTTCTGTTCACTTCCAGAGAAATTGAATCGACTTAAATACGCACGGGAATTCACTTGCTTTCCTCCCATCATCACCAACTCTTGTTCGTCACTGAAATTTTGCCAAATAGATTTTTCCGGGTCGATATTCGAGTGTTTTTGGTCAACATAAGCCAATTGTGCGGTATCGCCAACTTTAAATTCACCTTTATCAGCCGTTTCTTCACCCATAATCATTCTGAAGATAGTGGTTTTACCGGCACCATTTGGACCGATGACGCCTACGATTCCTGCTTGTGGTAAATTGAAATTTAAATTATCGTAAAGCAATTTATCTTCATATCCTTTGCTCACACCAATAGCTTCAATCACGTTCGTTCCCAAACGCGGACCATTTGGAATGTAGATTTCCAGTTTTTCATCGAGTTGTTTTTGGTCTTGGCTCATTAATTTGTCGTAGTTATTCAAACGTGCTTTTTGCTTCGTTTGTCTACCTTTCGCACCTTGACGTTCCCACTCCAACTCACGCTCCAAGGTTTTTTGACGTTTGGAAGCGGTTTTGCTTTCCTGCGCCATTCTGGTAGATTTTTGCTCTAACCAGGACGAGTAATTTCCTTTCCATGGAATACCTTCGCCTCTATCGAGTTCTAAAATCCAACCTGCAACGTTATCCAAGAAATATCTATCGTGCGTTACAGCGATGATTGTTCCTTTATACTGCGATAAATGTTGTTCCAACCAATGTACAGATTCTGCATCTAAGTGATTCGTTGGCTCATCCAATAGCAAAACATCTGGTTCTTGTAGAAGTAAACGACATAAAGCTACACGACGACGTTCTCCACCCGAAAGCACCGAAATTTTCTTATCACCATCAGGAGTGCGCAACGCATCCATAGCGATTTCAAGTTTCGTGTCCAGTTCCCAAGCGTTTGAAGCATCAATTTTATCTTGAAGAACAGCCTGTTTGTCCATCAATTTTTGCATTTTGTCTGGGTCTGAATACACTTCCTCCAAACCAAACATATCATTGATCTTGTTATATTCGTCAAGAATGGCCACCGTTTCGGCAGCACCTTCACGAACCACTTCCATAACAGTTTTGCTGTCGTCCAATTGCGGCTCCTGCTCTAAAAAGCCTACAGAATAATCTTGAAGAAAGGTGACATCGCCTTGGTAGTTTTTATCAAGTCCGGCAATAATTTTTAAAAGTGTGGATTTTCCTGAACCGTTAAGTCCTAAAATTCCAATTTT
>JBBSLN010000404.1:0-2951 GCA_038255205.1 Flavobacteriales bacterium | reverse complement strand
TGGCAAAAGAACCCATTGAAGATTGGGATAAATATAGAGAGATCCTAATGGAGCGCTTAGGATCTGATAATAAAATTGTCCGACTGCTCACCAATAGGGCAAAAATGAATCCTAAACGCGTCGTCTATGCAGAAGCTGATCATTTAGATGTTCTAAAAGCAGCTCAAATAGCGCACGACGAAGGTATTGCCGTCCCTATTTTGTTAGGCCGAAAGGAAACCATTCAGCAATTGATGGCGGAAATAGAATTTGATGCGGATGTTGAAATTATAGACCCAAAAACGGATGAAGAGGAACAACGGCGCAAGCGATATGCCGAAGTATATTGGTCACACCGCAAGCGTAAAGGCGTGACGCTTTATTCAGCAGAAAAATTATTGAGAGAACGCAACTATTTTGCAGCTATGATGGTCAATGAAGGAGATGCTGATGCATTGATTTCGGGATATTCACGCAGTTATCCAACCGTCTTCAAGCCAATGTTGGAACTTGTTGGATTGGCAAAAAACGCCACAAGAGCTGCAGCGACTAATTTGATGATGACACAACGAGGTCCGATGTTTTTGAGTGACACCTCCATCAATATTGATCCATCGGCTGAAGAATTGGCAAAAATTGCCTTGATGACCGCGAGAACCGTTCGTATGTTTGGAATGGAACCTGTCATCGCCATGATTTCCTACGCTAATTTTGGATCATCACCAAGTCCACGAGCCACGAAGGTAAGACAGGCTGTTGCAATGTTGCACGAGTCTCATCCCGATTTGATTGTGGATGGCGAGTTACAAACCGATTTTGCCTTAAACAGCGAAATGCTTCAAGATGTCTTTCCGTTTTCAAAATTGGTAGGTAAAAAAGTCAATACGCTTATTTTCCCGAATCTTGAATCCGCAAACATTACTTATAAACTACTCAAAGAATTAAACAAGTCAGAATCCATCGGACCTATAATGATGGGGATGCGTAAACCGGTTCATATTTTACAACTGGAAGCGAGTGTTGATGAAATTGTGAATATGACCGCAATTGCGGTCATCGATGCACAACAAAAAGAGAAAAAGGAACAAGAACTTAAAGCGTCTTTAGAGAAGGAATCGGCTTTGTAATGTGAATAATTTTATTACATTTGAGGCTTTAACAAAAGCCAATACATGATTACACATATTCAAGGAAGACTTGTTGAAAAAAATCCTACAGATGTTGTTATCGACTGCAATGGCGTAGGTTATTTGCTTAATATTTCACTTCATACCTATTCACAACTACCCAATCAGGAAAGTTTAAAACTTTTTACGCACTTAATTGTTAAGGAAGACTCGCATACATTGTATGGTTTTTCTTCTTTGGCGGAGCGCGAAATTTTTAAGATGCTCATCTCTGTAAGTGGCGTTGGGGCAAGTATAGCGCGAACCATGTTATCGTCTTTAACTCCCAAGCAGGTAAGGGAAGGCATTGCCCATGGTGATATCGCTTTGATTCAATCCATAAAAGGAATTGGAGCTAAAACTGCAGCTCGAGTGATTTTGGATTTAAAAGATAAAATTTTGAAAGTATATGATATTGATGAACTTTCGAACGTTAAAAGCAATACAAGCAAGGATGAGGCGTTATCTGCTTTAGAGGTTCTCGGATTTGTCAGAAAGCAAGCCGAGCGCGTTGTAGATAAAATAGTAGCCCTTCAACCAGATGCTAATGTGGAAACCATTATAAAGGAAGCCTTAAAAAACTTATAACGATTTGAGTACAACTAACTATACTTATCAAAAATCTATATATTATTTACTGCTATTTGGCCTTTTACTATCGAGTAATATAGTTTTTTCACAAGACCCAACGGCTCAAGATTCTACCAGTACTGGCTATTCACTTGGGAGTATTAATATGCCCAATCCAAATAGCATTGTATCAAAATATAGGTATGACCCTATTTCCGACCGATATATTTATACAGAGACGGTTGGAAACTTTAACATTAACTATCCAATTATTTTAACGCCTGCTGAATACCAACGTTTGGTACTTTTGGAACAGCAACGTAATTATTACAAGCAAAAAATTGATGCGGCCGAAGGAAAAAAAGAAGGCTCCGAAGAACAACAAAAAAATTTGCTGCCAGAATTTTATGTTAATTCAGGTGTTTTTGAGACAATTTTTGGAAGTAACACCATAGAAGTTATTCCACAAGGTTCTGTGGAAATGGATTTGGGAGTTCTTTATACAAAACAGGAGAATCCAGCGTTTTCTCCAAGAAATCAGAGCAATTTTACGTTTGATTTTGATCAACGAATCAGTTTAAGTCTGCTTGGTAAGGTCGGAACCCGATTACAGGTAACAGCTAACTATGATACCGAATCAACCTTTGATTTTCAAAACCTCATAAAATTAGAATACACGCCTACAGAAGATGACATTGTCAGAAAGATAGAAGTTGGTAACGTCAGCATGCCATTAAATAGCTCACTGATTACAGGAGCGCAAAGTTTATTTGGTGTCAAAACAGAATTACAGTTTGGTAAAACGAGAGTGACAGCGGTGTTTTCAGAGCAAAAATCACAATCGCGCTCGGTGGTCGCTCAAGGTGGTGGAACTTTGGAGGAATTTGAGTTTTTTGGAAGGGATTATGATGAAAACAGACACTTTTTCTTGGCACATTATTTTAGAGACACCTATGATGCAACCATGCTTAGGTATCCATATTTACAAACTAATGTTCAAATCACACGTATTGAGGTTTGGGTAACAAACAGAACAAATCAAACTCAAAACGTACGTAACATTGCCGCATTTCAAGATTTGGGAGAAAGAAATATTATTGGATTGAATAATCCACCTCCCAATTTTATTCTCGGAGGAGCGACGGCATTACCAAAAAACAGCAACAATGGATTTGATCCGACGATTATTGGAGGTCCCAATTCACAATTGACGCAAGCCGTTAGAGATATAACCAC
>JBBSLN010000403.1:0-2975 GCA_038255205.1 Flavobacteriales bacterium | reverse complement strand
ATAGTATTTGGCTTGCGAGCCGTATTCTTTAGAATTAACAACTCGATTTAGGTATTTCTGGGCTCCCACTTCATCTTTAGTAGAGTATAAGCTGTAGCCGTAATTAAAAGAAAACCGATCACGTTCTGTTCTTGAAATGCTTCCTTCATCTACTTTTTCATACCACTTTCTGGCATAGGCATATTTTCCGTTATCGAAATAATAATCAGCAACGTCCATAAAGGCGGTGTTTTTTTTAGTAGATGTTGGGTATTTCTCTACAAAGTCTTCTATCAAACTATCCGCATTAAGCTGGTTGAGCCGCACGGCACAATTAGCGTAATAATAAGTACAGTCAGATTCTAACTGCTCATCTTCAGTATTATCGATGATTTTATCAAATAGCGATTGAGCTGCTTGATATTGTTTGTTGTTGTATAGTGTGAGTGCTTTTTGGTAATCGACCAAATCGTTCGTGTATGTAGCCGATTGTTGAGCGAAGGTTAAAAAATTTAGCAGTACAAAACTGACTAAAATGATGATTTTTTTGTTAGCCATTAATCCCGTTTTTTGTTTGAAGGTTCAAAGATATATGAATCTTGATCTATATAACGATGGATTGTTTTATTAATTATACACGGAGTTATTAAAAAAGTATTCAGTTTGCAGTCGCAGTATTCAGTATAATAAAATCTGAATAAACAAATGTCGAAAACTTACATTCTATGTGAAATTATCTGAAAACTGCGACTGCGACTGAAAACTAAAATTGGTTTTGATTATTGGATTTTAAAATAATACATTTACATCATCATAAAAAACTCTCATTAAAAATGTCCGCAACTGTTTTAGAATTAAAGAATGTCTCCATATTTCAAGGAGAAAGCTTGGTATTGAGCAATGTCAACTTTGAAATGAAGAAAGGTGACTTTGTCTACTTAATAGGTAAAACTGGAAGTGGGAAAAGTAGTTTCATGAAAACACTTTATGGTGATTTAGAGCTTACCGAAGGTGAAGGCCATATTGTCGATTTTGATTTAAAAACATTAAAAGAAAATGATATTCCATTTTTAAGAAGGAAGTTAGGTATCGTATTCCAAGATTTCAAATTACTCCCTGATCGAACGGTTAATAGTAATTTGGAATTTGTTTTGAAGGCCACTGGCTGGACAGATAAAACAAAAATTTCAGAGCGCATCGAAAAGGTGCTCGATAAGGTTGCTATGAAAACCAAAGGTTTTAAGTATCCGCATGAGCTATCAGGTGGTGAACAGCAACGTATTGCTATTGCTAGGGCTTTGCTTAATGATCCGGAATTGATTCTGGCAGATGAGCCAACAGGAAACCTGGATCCGCAAACCAGTATTGAGGTGATGGAAGTTTTGCAAGAAATCAACAAAAATGGCAATACTATCCTTATGGCAACCCATGATTATGCTTTATTGCTTCGCTATCCGAGCAAGACACTCAAATGCGATGAGAATAAAGTGTTTGAGGTTGTGCAGAGGAAGGCGACGAATTAAATTGGCAGTCGGCAGTTTTCAGTTGGCAGTATTTAGTGTTCAGTAAAATCTATAAAACTTTATATTTTAACGCAAAGGCGCAAAGTATACGCAATGAGCGCAAAGTTGAGCCTTGATTCCAATAGCTAATGGATTGCGGAAAACCTTACGTTCTTTGCGTTAGATTTTAGCAATTTTAATTATAAGTTCGGAACTTTGAACTTTGAACCTTGCATTTAAAAGCCTAACCATTTCAATAATTTTTGCAAGCTGTTCAATTCTTCTGCTGACGTGGTTTTATTGCTATCAAAATCAATCATAAAGACTCCAAAATTCGACAATGTTTTTTCGGCTTTTTCATTATGTAGAGGTTTTTCAAATTGACTTATATTCATTGGGAAGATTATTTTTTTAGAATCATCAATAATTCCAGAAGTCACTATTTCTTTTCGGTTTTCCACATCATAAATTCTGTATGAGGTTCCTTTAGTGATTTTGTATTCAGAAAAATCCACCTCGACGTCTTGTCCTTGCTTATTGAAAAGTGCAATGTTAAAAATGTTCGGAATCTTCACCTGTTCCGAAATGCTTAGAACAGGTTCTAAATCGAACTCCTTAATGTGGTTCCATTGGCTATTCATATCTAATTGAAAAGAGTTTTGCCAATTTTTCAAAGCATAGGTTTTGTCTTGGTTAACTCTGAATGCTCCATTTTTTTTTGTGAAATATCTGTTATTATCAAATTTCCAATTTTTAGAATATTGCATTTCATTGGCATTCAAAAACACATAGCCCCCATAAACGATATTATTCTCAAACGTCATTGACTTAACATGAAGCAATCGCAGCGTATTGTTTCTTCCTAAAATGATATTGTCTTTTACTAAAATGCTTTCAGCTGGCGCATTATCGACATATCCGATTGTTAAAGAAGGTGCGTCGCCATTTACTTCATTCTCCATATAATTTGTATTATGGTAGAAAACGTTCCTTGACACCTCAATGTTCTTGGCCATATTAATACCAGTCCTATCATCTGTGGCTACTATTACATTGTCGTAATGATTGCCGGAAGGCGCACCACTATTGAAAATAATATTGCCTTCTAAAGTTATATTCTTTACAAATTCAAAATCTGCTTTTCTTCCCGCTGACCAAACTTCAATTCCTTTGTAATAATTAGCGAAAATTACGTTATTCTTAATAAGTCTCGTTTTATCACTTGTATTTTGAACATACATTCCTTCGCCTCTACCCTTGCCATCTTTAGCCACAAAACCATTATAATAAATCATACAGTTTTCAATAATAGAGCCTCCCGTTTGCTTCCATGAGCCAAATCCTAAACCGGGATTATCATGTATAATAAGATTATAAAACCTACAATCTTCACCCGAAGTATGACTAATTCCTGCACAGACTTGAAAATCCTTATCATTTTCGTCACGAGAAAAATGTCCTAAACTAGTAATTTCAAAATCTTTAAAAATGACT
>JBBSLN010000402.1:0-2976 GCA_038255205.1 Flavobacteriales bacterium | reverse complement strand
GCAATGGAGGCATTTGTAAGATGGCATTTTTAAATAATAGCTTATTCTTGTGTTCACTGACTTTTAAAGTTAACCGGAGTCGTAATAAATATAAATCAAAAAAAAACAATTTATTTAATTGAATTCCCTGACGCTTGCTTCGGGTGTGGCTTAGAGATATGTGATTTGACTTAACGCTCAAGTTCCTTGTATAATTTGTAGGCAACGAAAGCGATACGAATGTGCTTCGATCCGTCGATGTATACGATGATGGATAGGACATGTTTCCAGATCTGATTTAGCTACCCTAGAAGATTTTTCTATTCGCCATAGAGAAAGTTTTCCCTAGAAAGCAGCCCTGCGTCTGCCACAACTACCAATTCATCTAAATTGTATTTCGCTTGGAATGCATCAATGATAGGCAACATGGTATGCCCTTCAAACTGGTTTCCCCTAAAAATGTCGTAAGCCAAGGGATAACCACCTTTGCTTACTAAAAGGCCCAATACTATCTGTGGATGTTGATATTTTCCATACTTTGAGAATCCTGTTCTACAAAGCTTATCTTCACTTTCTGCTTCAAAATAAACGGTGGTTACATCGTAAAACACAACCTTTATCTTGTTGTCAAGTATGCGTAAGGTGTGCTGGTAACTGATTTGCTGTCTTTTTGTTCTTTGTAGAGTTTGTCCAAATATCGATAGACCAATTGCACATCAATATCCAAAAATTGGTATTTAGAAAGATAGTCCGTCGTCTTAAGCTTGCTTACCGGGTAACATAATCTCGCCAGGACCAATTGTTGAAACAGATCCTGCTTGATTTGACCAAACCCTATTTCGTTAAAGATCTTGCCCAATAAAAGTGAAGGGCCATGAACCGCAATCTGTTCAATCCCTTTTGAAACCAATTTTAGTGTGATTTGCGTAGTCCGAAAAGTCCAGCTCCTGTGAGCCTGTCCGCTTTTTGATCCATTCCTTTCCTTCTCCGGCCAGCCGTTCTACTTCAGATGCCATAGAGTTGCTACCAATAGTTTTGAGCATGCGGTAACTGCCTGTGCTCTTATCGACTATCTGCACACTGATCACTCCGCTTTTATTCTGCATTCTTCTATCAAACATGCTCTAAAAATAGAAAAATAGTACTCTGGGACACCTATTTTTAACTAAAAAATATCACAAATATATGAAAACAAATAACTTATAAATATCAACTTTTAGAATTGTCGAAAACAGGAAATTACTTAACATATTACCTTAAAGACTTATCGTAATAAAATTTCTAAACATTTTTAAATGCAGGCGTGGTGGAATTGATAGACCTGTCCGCCGACAGGCAGACACGTCACGCTTTAGGGCGTGATGCCGCTAGGTGTGGGAGTTCCTGCTACGCTTCGGAATACCCGCCCGCCTCAATGAAAAGCTTCTCTCTTGAGCGGCTTTTTTTGTTTCCGTTGAAATTGGTGGAACGCTCCTAGTAATAACAATCAAATTAAAGAATGCTATTAATATGAACTAAGGGTGGGACGGACATGCGCACAAATTGAGGAATGTCTTGATGAATATGATGGCTATGGTTGCATTTCACATAAGGTGGGGAAAGCAAAAAAAGGAAATACCTAAAACCTGAATGAATTTGCAATTACATGATCTCTTCCAAATTTAAAAAAACATGGTTGCTAACTTAAAAATTTGTACTTTGAAATAGCAAATTACGAACACTCAGAAAATTCTGAAAATATTAAGGCATCAACTATTTACTTTAATGTTATAGCCAGATTTTTGTTTAACAACAATAATTAATTATGTCCAATAAAATCACGATAATCTTATTTTTATGTTTTTTACAATCTACAACTTTGTTGTCACAGAACGCAGTAACGCTTTCAGGATATATTTATGATGAAGAAACCAAAGCATCATTGCCGTATGTCAACATCGGTTTTGTAAACGAAAGCGTAGGGACAGTATCCGACGATAATGGAAAGTTCGACCTGAGATTTGATCCCAACGAAATAAGCAATAGTTCCATTTTGCAAATATCCTATATCGGGTATAAAACAGTTGAATTAAAGGCGTCAAGTTTTTTCGCTGCAATTGTAAAAGACAATAAGTTTTATTTGCAGCCTGAACCCTATGACCTGGATGAGGTTGTCTTAACGAATGATCTTAGAAAAGAAAGCGACATCGGTTCGCTAAGACTGAAACACAATACTGTTGGATATTGGCTCAATCCTGAGGCATTGGGAGGCGAAATAGCAACTAAATTCTCCATTGACAAAGAGAAGACAAAGCTCCATGATCTAAAATTTTATCTGGTAAAGAACAAATCACAAGGAATCAAGCTCAGGGTGAATATTTATGAATATCAAAATGGCCTTCCAGCTAAAAATTTATTGTCTCAAAATATCTATCATACCATAAAAATCACTTCTGGCATAGAAACTATTAATCTGGAACCCTATGATATTGTTGTTAACAAGGACATTGTCGTTTCTCTGGAACTGATTAAAGTAAACGGAAGATATATAGATTTTGAGTTGGGAGGTTCCGATTACAAATCAAATTCTTTCATCAGACTTTCTAATCAGGATGAGTGGAAAAGGTTTCCCCAAATCGGGATGGCTATGAAGCTAAGAACATCATATCCCAGCGACAAAGGCAAAATTATTCCAAAGATTAGGACAATACCCAAGAACATAATCATCTATTGGGACGCGTCCTTGTCCATGAACAAGGGAAAACGTGATTTAGAAAAGGAATTGGACCTATTGGAAAAATACCTGAAAGAATTAAAAGATGTTAATGTAAGAATTATAAAGTTCAGTTCCCTTACTTTGGACCAACATGAGTTTTATCTGAGCAAAGGGAATGTTGACGGCGTTATAAGTTATTTGCGAAATACCAGTTATGACGGTGAGGCCAGTTTTTCAAAAGTATTAAAAACCAACGATTTTGAGGCTGTTACATCCTTGCTGTTTTCGAGTGCAGAAACTAT